>CAYXQV010000116.1:0-7795 GCA_964467505.1 uncultured Hyphomonadaceae bacterium
CGCGGCGAATGCGTCAATGCAGGCAGGGCTGGCATGGTTGTTGCGACCTTAACGCCAAACGGAAATCAGGCGGGCGCGCATTGACCATGACAGTTTGCGCAATCGGGGGCTGGACGTGGAAACTCGCTTTATGCGCGCTGATTGCCGTCGGCCTTGCCAGCGCGGCTAGCGCGCAGGTCAGCCACCGCGTGCGCCTTGCTGCCGGACCGGTGGTCGTCGCATGGGAAGACGGCATGATGGCAGGCAGGGGCGCGCGCGTGCGCCTGCCCGGCAAGTTTGTGGCTGCTGCAGGTTTCCATGCGGCGCCCATCGTGGTGGCCGGCCAGCTTGAGGCCGTGACCATGGTGGAAAGGCCTGGCCTGCGGGCCTTCCGCGTGGCCTCCAATAGCGGTTTCGACCTGGCGCTGGCGTGCCCCGCCCGGATGGCGGGTGTCGAGGTCGCGGTCTCCGTGGTGGCTGATGGCACTGCCGCGAGGCTTCCCGGACCGCCCGCTGCAGCCACACGCATCAACGCGCACGGGTCGCGCTCTGTGATCTATAGCGGGGAAAGACGCACCGCCGCCCGGCAAGGCACGGTGCTCGCGCAATCGGTCCGGTTCGAACTGCGCACGACCGGCGGAACCGACCTGTCTGCCTGCACCATCGAAATCGCCGCATTGGACTGACGACCGCTGCGAGAATTACGGCGCAAATATTTCAGCGATTATTAAAACAGAGGTGGTTTGCTCAAAGACTGTTCACGCCGACAGGGAGACAGTCATAAATACCGCCCGCCTCCTTCTTGCACTAGTTGCAGGTATCGTCCCCTTGAGCTCTGCAAATGCCATCACGGACCGTGCCGGGTTCAAGGTGATCGGCGCTGTCGTGGTCTGGAGCGCCGATGATGGCGGCTCGGCGCCCACGGCCGTGGACTTCGTCATCGACACCGGCAGCGGCACCAGCGCGACCACGTCCGGTGACGCGGACCTGATCGCCGGCGACGCGCACACCGTCGTGACGGGATCGCTCGTGTCGACCTCGGACGCCGTGAATGCCGCCGGAACGATCCCCTATGTGCTGGAAGATGCGCCCGGCGGTGATTTCAACACCGACACGACCGGTGACGGGATCACGAATGCCTCTGACAGTTTCACGCCGCTTGGCCTTGATGGCGACACATCCGTCGCGGTCGGTGCGACCACATCGCGCTCGAGTTTCTATGTCGCCTCGAATGTGCCGTTCGCGATTGATGCCGACACTGATTTTCCCTCGGGCGGGACGAATTTCATCCTGATGCTCATCACGCGGCTCGATCTTTCGGTGACGCGCAGCGGAAATGACTCCATTGCCTTCGGGTCGGCGGCGCAGTTTCCCCATTCAGCGGGCGCAACGGGCGGCGTGTCGAGCTTTGCCAACATGTTCTCCCTGCTCAATGGCGGGAACGTGTTTACCGGCAACCAGCGCACAGCCGCCAGCCGGGGAAACCTTGCCGAACAGTCAGTCAGGTTCGACATGGCCTATTCGATCGGGGCCGGCAACCTGTCGGGCTATGACATGTCCCTTGGCACATTCGATTTCGAGGTGGACGTGACCTACACGGTCTTCATCCCCTGACCCAACGCCCGCTCAGCGCCTCTTGCGCCATTCGATGGCTTCGCGCAGCGCCATGAATTCCGCAAACCCGCTGGCGAGACTTGCCACATCGCTCTTGACCTGTCCGCGATAGCGACTGCCGAAACTGTGCACGCTGTCAAGCTCTGCGCGTTCCAGTTCGCGGCTGAGCGAAACACGCTGGCGCACCGGTTCTGCGAAGGTCCGGCCCGGCCAGTCCTCCTTGAGCCGGTCGAGCTGCTTTCGGTGACTGCGCGAGCGCGCGGAGAAACGGGTGCAGACCACGAACTGGCGCTCGGGCAATGTGGCCGGATCGGTGCCCAGCCAGTCGCTCATCGAAGGATGGGCAAGCCAGCGCAGGAACTGGTGCACGCCCCAGACCGAGAGCGCTTCGGCAAGCGTCGGTGTCACGAAATAATCCGCCAGTTTCAGCGCAGCGCGGCAGAGCGCCGAGACGTGCGGCGGACAGTCGATGATCATCAGGTCGCAGGTGGCACGCACCGGCGCAGTCGTTTCCATCACCCGCTGGGCAAGCTCATCACCGATTTCGAACCAGCCCTCGCCCGGGCTTCGCTCCAGATGGGGCTCCAGAAACCGCAGGCCCGGATGGGCAGGCAGCAGATTGACCCAGCCATCAGTCTCCCCACGCTGGCGCTTCCAGACGAGCTCCTCGACCACGGTGGAATTGCGCACCTCGACAACATCGCCGAGATCGGGATTGGCGCGCCCCTCCGCCGGAAGGAAACAGTCGAGTATCGCCGCCAGACCGCGACCCTGGTTGAGCTCGCGTTGCACCCCGTCACTGGTCAGGATCGTCTCGCTGAGATTGGCCTGTGCATCGAAATCGCAGAGCAGGATATTGAGCCCATAATGATAGGCCAGCCCCTCTGCCAGCATCAGCGCGGTCGTCGACTTGCCGACGCCGCCTTTCAGATTGGCCACGGCCACGACCGGCGGGCTGGCTGCCATCATGCACACCTCTGAATCTCGACGAGCGAGCTTATGCACGAATGCACAGGCCAAGGCCAGCGCCCGAATGAAGGATCAAACTTGAGGAATGGCGCCAATCTGCAAGGATGCAGGCGGGTCGCGATATCTGGGTCCGGCCATTAGCTTGAAAGGGTTTTTTACCATGGAATGGTTCAATCAGATATTCGACCTGGCAGCGGTGGCGTCAGGTGCAGGCCTGGCCGGTGGCGCTGGCAGCACGGCCATCGCGCTGGCCTTCAGCGGCGCAATCGTCCGGTTCGTGATGCGGACCGTGCTGACTGCGCTGCTGACCGGGGTCGGCTTTGTTTTCCTGCTCGACTGGCTCGGCTTCGAGATTGTCTCGAGTGAAGAACTGGCGGCAAGAGCACCGGTTGAAGGCGGCGTTTTTGGCGCCGAGAGCTTTACCGGCCCGGACGGCGCCGCCGGTCAGCAAGCCGAAATCGCGCAGGGAGAGCGCGTCTATGTGATCAATTCGCCTTTCCGGCGGGACTGATTGGCGCGATCAGCGCTGCTTTCAGCTCCGCTGCGATTTCCGAAGCGAGGGTTACGCGCTATCATGATTGTCATGGACACAGATGACACGCCCCGCCGCGACACGCTCCCTGCACCCTTCCTGTCTGCCCTGAAGGATCTTCTCGGAGACAAGGGCTGGACATGCCAGGCCGACGCCCTGACAGCCGCGGCCACGCCCTGGCGCGGCGCCTTTGCACCGGGCCACACACCGCTTGTCGCCCGGCCCGCAAGCACGCAGGAGGCCAGCGCGCTGATCCGGCTGTGCGCGCAACACGGTATCCCCATCACTCCGCAGGGCGGAAATACCGGACTTGTCGACGGCGGAACGCCGCATGGCGAACTGACCGTTTCAATGTCTCGCATGCATGGGGTGCGCGAGATCGACCCGTTCAACAATTCCCTGACCATAGAGGCGGGAGCGCCGCTTGTGGCCGCCCAGACCGCTGCAGAGAATGCCGGGCGACTGTTCCCGCTTTCGCTCGGATCGGAGGGCACGGCAACGATTGGCGGCCTCATCTCGACCAATGCCGGCGGTGTGGCGGTGCTGCGCTACGGGATGATGCGCGACCTGCTCCTCGGCCTGGAAGTCGTCCTGCCCTCCGGCGAGATTTGGGACGGCCTGTCAGGCCTGCGCAAGAACAACACCGGATATGACCTCAAACACCTGTTTGCCGGCGCGGAAGGCACGCTGGGCCTGATCACTGCGGCGACGCTGAAACTCTTTCCGAGGGTCAGCCGGGCCAGCGCCTGGCTGACCTGCGAGAGCGCCGATGATGTTGTCGCCCTGCTTGCGCGCATCCGCGAGACGGCGGGCGACACCGTGACGAGTTTCGAGATGATCCCGAAAAACGCTGTGGCGATGGTGCGCGAGGACATGGCAAATCTGCGCGATCCCCTGCCCTCGCCTGCGCCCTGGCGCGTGCTTTGCGAAATCTCCATGGCAAGTGACACCCACGCCCGCGCGACGCTGGAAAACGCGCTTGCCGGAGCCTTGGAAGACGGGCTCGCAAGCGATGGCGTGATTGCCGAAAACCTCTCCCAGGCCGGCGACTTCTGGGCGATCCGGGAATCCATCCCGTTGTCGAAGAAAGCCTTCGGCATGTCGGTCAATCATGACGTCTCGGTGCCGGTCTCGAAGATCCCGGCCTTTCTGGACGCGACAGCGCGCGAGCTGGCCGCCATCGTGCCGCATGCGGAGATTGTCGCCTTCGGCCATGTCGGCGATGGCAACCTGCATTATTCCGCTTGCGACCCAAGCGAGCCGGAACAATCGGCGCTGAAGCTCAAGGCCGGGGAAATCACCGCAGCCGTGCATGCCAGCGCGATGTCGTTTGGCGGTTCGATCTCGGCCGAACACGGCGTCGGGCGGCTCAAACGCGACGAGCTTGCTGCCATTCGCCCACCTGCTGCAACACAGGCCATGCGCGCCATCAAACAGGCGCTCGACCCGCTCGGCATCATGAATCCGGGCCGCGTTGTCAGCATCTGACGTTGCGATTGCCTGCCCGGCAATAAGGCGATAGCCTCCTATCCTGAAGGGCCCCGCTGCTTGCGGACATACAAGACAAGGTCCACACGGAGGAAGTACCGACATGGCGATGATTTCGCTGTCACGCATCGTGGCGCACTGGGCCGACATCCAGCCAGATCGAACAGCCATCGACCATGAAGGCGACACGCTTTCGTGGGCGAGTCTTGAGGCGCGCACGAACCGGCTGGCACGCGCCTATGAGGCGCTCGGCGTTGGCCAGAATGATTTCGTCACCATCGCGCTGCCAAATGGCGTGGAGTTTTTCGAAGCCTGCATCGCTGCCTGGAAACTTGGCGCGACGCCGCAACCGGTCTCGGCCAGACTGCCGAAATTCGAGCGTGACCAGATTGTCGAGCTTGGCCAGCCGAAACTTGTCGTCGGGGTTGCGCCGGGTGAATATGCACCGGCGGCAAGCCTGCCGGTCGGATACACGCCTGACCCGGCCCTGCCCGACACGCCGCTGGAGGAACGCACCGCGACATCCTTCAAGGCAATGACATCGGGTGGCTCGACGGGGCGTCCAAAGCTGATCGTGTCAAAACTTCCCGCAGCCTGGGACCCGCAGATCGAATATCTCGAAATCCCGCTCGGCGGGACCATGCTGATCCCGGGCCCGCTATACCATAATGGTCCGTTTATCTGGGCCATGATCGCCCTGTTCAAGGGCTGCTGCGTGGCCGTGACCACCCGTTTCGATGCCGAGGCGACACTGGCGCTGATCGCGCGGCTGAAGGTCGACACCGTATACATGGTGCCCACTATGATGCGGCGGATATGGGCGCTGGGCGACGATGTGCGCGGGCGCCATGATGTCTCCTCGCTGAAAACGCTCTGGCACCTTGCGGCCCCCTGCCCGCCCTGGCTGAAGGAGTGTTTCATCGACTGGCTCGGCGCCGACGTGATCTGGGAGCTTTACGGCGGCACCGAAGGACAAGGTTCGACAACGATCCAGGGCAGCGAATGGCTGACCCATCGCGGCTCGGTCGGTCGCCCGGTCGAATCCTGCGAAATGAAAATCGTTGGCGAGGATGGCAAGACCCTGCCAGCCGGCACGATCGGCGAGGTCTTCATCCGCCCCAGGGGCGGGCCCGGTTCCACCTATCACTATGTCGGCGCGCAGGCCAAGGCGATCGAAGGCGGCTGGGAGAGCCTTGGTGATATGGGCTGGATGGATGAGGAGGGTTATCTCTATCTCAGCGACAGGCGCGCTGACATGGTTATCTCCGGGGGCGCGAACATCTATCCCGCCGAGGTCGAAGCTGCGCTGGAAGCCTTTGACGGGGTGCGCTCGGCGGCGGTGATTGGCCTGCCGGACGAAGATCTGGGTGCACGCATCCATGCGATTGTGGACTGCCCTGACGGCCCGCCCGACGAAACCGCCCTTCGCACACACCTGTCGGAACGCCTGGTACGCTACAAGCTGCCACGCAGCTTTGAATATGTCAGCACGCCATTGCGCGATGATGCCGGAAAGGTCAGGCGCCAGGCACTGCGCGAGGAACGGGTTGCAACCGGCTAAAACGGCAATTTGAAGCCTGGCAGCATACCGCCGCCCAGATCCTTTGTGGCTTCCTTCATGACGGCCTCCATCTCCGCTTCGAGGCGTTTGCGGGCATCGCCATGGGCGGCCTTGATGAGATCCTCTATAATCTCGGCCTCATCGCTCATCAGCGCGGGATCGATGGTCAGTCCCACCATTTCGCCCTTGCCCTTGAGCACGACCTTGACCATGCCGGCGCCGGCGACACCCTCGGCCTCGATCCCTTCGACCTTTTCCTGAGCCTCCTGCATCTTTTGCTGCATTTCCTGCGCCTGGCGCATGATCGCGGAGAGGTCTTTCATGGCTGTGTTTTCCTTGTCGGTTTCAGCTGGAGGTGCGCCTGGCGCGCATTTCCACCACATTGCCCTTGTTTGCGTTGCGATCAACCGGGCCTTCCTGGCGCACGTCAACAATCTCGGCGCCGGGGAGTGCAGCAAGGGCCGATTGCACCTCGGGATGACTGCGGACCGCGTCGATCTTCTCGCGCCGGATCCGCTCAGCCCGGTCGCGCATCGTCTCCGCGCTGGTGTCGACCTGTGAAATCTCCCAGGCATGGCCAGTGTCTTCCTCAAGGAAACTTGCAAGCCGGCGCAGCAATCCGTCGGGCGCACCGTCTGCCAGCGCACAGGCAAGCCGTCCGGGAGAGGCCGAAGCCGGGCGGATATAAGTCTCCATCTCGCCAAGAAGCAGGAGTTCGCGGCGCGCCCGCAGCCGGTCGGCCACTTCGTCGAAACCGGTCGGCCCGCTGCCATCACCGGGGGCTTCGCCTGTGGTCGGCCCGCCGGACGCTGCACCCTGCGCAATCATCCGCGCAGCCTCTTCGGGCGAGGGCAGACCAGCGGCCGCCACAAGCCGCAGGATGACCATTCGCAGCGCCGTGGCGCTGTCGGGTGCGGTCTGGGTGTCGCGGTAGCCGGCCAGCAGGATCTGCCAGTCTCGCGAGACCTGCGCAGCGGTGAGAAATTGCGCCAGCGCCCGCGTGCGTACGACCTGGTCGCCCGGCGCGGCCGAGGCATAATCCTCCCCGGCAACCTGCGCACTGGCAACCTCCGCGCAGATGTCGAGGAGGTCCTTGAGCAGGACAAGCGGTTCGGCCCCGGCAAGCAGCTGGTCGTCAATCTCGGCCAGCGCCTCCTTGCCTTTGGCATGGACGGCCATGTCGAAAACATCCATCAGCCGCCCGCGGTCGCCAAGGCCGAGCATGTCGCGGATGGCCTCGGCGCTGACCGGCTCGCCGGGGCTTGTCTGCACGATGGCCTGGTCGAGAATGGAAAGCCCGTCGCGCACAGATCCTTCGGCAGCCCGCGCAATCAGGGCCAGGCCGTCCTGGGAAATGTTTGCCCCCTCCCGCTCTGCCACCTGGCCGAGATGGCGCGCCAGCGCGGCCCCTTCGAGGCGTTTGAGATCGAAACGCTGGCAACGCGAGAGCACGGTGACAGGCACCTTGCGAATCTCGGTTGTCGCGAAGATGAATTTCACATGGCCCGGCGGTTCTTCCAGCGTCTTCAGCAGCGCATTGAAGGCGGCGATCGAGAGCATGTGCACCTCGTCGATCAGGTACACCTTGTAGCGTCCCGAGACCGGCGCATAGCGCGCCCCGTCGAGCAGGTCGCACAAGACGGCGACCCCCG
>CAYXQV010000117.1:0-7771 GCA_964467505.1 uncultured Hyphomonadaceae bacterium
TTGCAGATGAGCTCGTCGTCGAGCAGGTGGTCCTCGACGCGAATTGAAGCCCTTCTTCTTCAATCGCGATGATCTGGCCGCTGGTCTTGACCGCCAGTGGCGTCGAGTGGATAGAGCGCCAGCGAAATCCACCACCGGAGGTCGCAACATGGGCCGGGACGGTGGATTTCGGGCTGCGCCCTCTATCCACCCTACGACCTCGTCGCAAATTTGGGGACATCGTTTACCCAATCCGTATGCCCCCTCCGCCCTTCGGGCACCTCCCCCGCTTGCGGGGGAGGATGAGGCCGGTCTGTCGCGGCGTGATCTTCCCCCGCCTGCGGGGGAAGTGGCCCGCGCATGCGGGTCGAAGGGGGCGCGAGGACGTGCCAGGATGATACCGGAAACAACAGTTGCTACACGGCGACGTGGCTCGCGCCCTCGCAAAGGTCTGACGATGCCCGGGTACAGGGGGCAGCGCGCGCGGTCGGGGCCTTGCAGGCTGCAAGTTCAGTCCTCGCTGGCGGCATAATCCTCCAGCCAGTCCGGATCGATTATGCTCAGGATGCCCTTTTCATGGCGTGATGCGCCGGCCCGCTCGAAGCGTTTCAGTACGCGGTTGAGGTTGGAGCGCGACAAGCCGGCGTAGCGGGCCAGCGTCGACTGGTCGATCGCGATCTCGCAGACCCGGCGTCCGTCCTCGTCTTCCTCGCCATTCTGCTCGGCCAGGCGCAGCAGCGATGCGGCCACACGCCGTCCCATGTCCATGGTCGTCGATTCCAGCGCATCAGAGGTGCTGCGAAGCTTTCCGCAAAGCGCGCGCGTCATGGCTGCTGCGAACTCGGCGTCATTGCGCAGGAGCGTGTTCAGGCTTTCACGCGACAGCGTCAGCAGCCGGCTGGCCTCGAGGGCCACGGCATCGGCCGAGCGCTCATGCCCGTCAATTGCGGCCAGTTCGCCGACGACATCACCGGGCTGCAGCAGGTTGAGCACGGTCTCCGTACCGGCGATGGAAAAGGTGGAAATCTTCAGGCTGCCTTCCAGCACGACGGCCAGGAAGTCGCCGGGATCGCCTTTCTGGAAGAGCGTCTGGCCCTTGTCGAGCTGACGCGAGCGCCCGGCCGGGGCGAGGCGCTCAAGACATTGCGCAGGCAGGTCCGACAGGAGCGAGCCTGGCCTGACGATTTCAGGAAGGTTTACACTGGTCATTGTGGGCCCCACCGGTGACGTCGATTGCCAGTATACCTCTCCCCAGGACCAGCGGCAATCAGTGCGCGGTCCGGCGTGGAAGGAAAGACCGGTGGTTCGCCAGACTGCTGAAAACGCGCGTCACCCGGGCCGCCTCATTCGCGAACGGACACCGCAAGACTGGCCATGGCAAACCTGCCGCCGCGCATTTCAGCATAGCTGGCCATTATTTGCCGCCGCGCGCCAGGCGTACCGACATGGTCGTGCACCTTGTCAAAAGCACCCGCGGCATCGACGTCAACAGCGAGACAGTCGACGCGATAGTCGCCAGGCCGGTCGGGTGCGGCGATGCGCGCGCCGCCACGCGTGGGCGCCATCGCCTTCACGTTCTGACGCAGTTTCATGAGCCGACCTTTGTGCGGCCCAATGCTTAATGGGTCGCTGCGTCCACCTGCCGCTTCTTGCGAGAGGTCACAAAAGAGCATTGAGTCGAAACTTGCAGCGATCTCCAGAAATATCATGCTCGCGGGACGCAAAAATTCCACTTGCGTACTGAAATTCACGCTGAGCGAAGGCGCAGACTCGGGTGCGGGAAAGAACCGTTCGCAGTCGGACTCGTTCAGATCACCGCGCGTTTCAGCTTCATCGACGCAGGCATCGTAGTCATTCGACCGCGTTCCGCCAATCTCGCCGCGACGGTCTTTCCAGATCAGTGGATCAGCTGCCTGCGCCTGACGAATTTCATCGCCATCGGCTGTTGATCCATAGCGCCGCGTCTCGCGGATCTCATGAACTTCCCCGGACTGGTCGAGCACGATGATCGTTTCGCCCGGCGCAAGCACCACCTCTTCGCCCGGACCGATTAGCTGGCCTTCCCTGATGCCGGCGGCGTCGGACACAAGTACGATTGCCTCGGCAAATGCTCCGCTGACACACGCTAGCGGGGCCAACACGACCGGCAAGCTCCTGCTGGCAAGCCAGCGGATAAAGTGCCACACTCCCTGCACGGCCGGGAGGACGGCGAGGTGGTGGTGACTTGGAATCGGTATATCGGGATTGCTGTTTGTGCAGCGCTCGGGGGGTTGCTGGCCTGGCTGGCGACGTTTACGAGCCCGATCGGCGCCTTCGAGAACTTTCTTTTCGACTATCGCGTGTCCGTACATGGCGAGCCTCGCAAACTGCATCCGCGCATCATAATTATAGCCATCGATGATGCCTCGATGGAAGATCTCAGCTTCACATCACCATTGAACAGAAAATTCCTCGCATCTGTTGTCGACAGACTTGACAAGGCCGGAACCCGCGCAATCGGGATTGATTTCATCCTGGACCGGGCGACAGACCCACAAGATGACGCCGTTTTGGCGAGGGCGATTTCCCAGGCCAGCAGCCCCATCGTTCTGGTCACCGACCCCGGCAAGGACGGGCGCGCTGCGATCTGCCGTGGCGAGGTACCGCCGGCAAGAATTGGACAGCATATCCTTTCGCGATTCGCCGCGATTGCAGCGCTGGGCCATGGCGTTCTGTGTGTCGACACGCTCGACGAGGTCCTGCGCTCGGGGATCAGTGGCCTGCCGGGTCATCCCTCATTTACCGAAGCCCTGCACATGAGCGCTGGCGGCGAGGCGGCGATCCCGGCAGGTGATTGGCCGATCCCGTTCTATAAGTCCGAGGACGCCGGGTGGCCGTTCGCGACCTATTCCGCCTCGCATCTCGACCAATTGCCTGCCGCTTGGCTGGAGGACCGTGTTGTTCTGGTCGGCCCGGTCATTCCTTATAGTGGCGACTGGCAAACCACGCCCCTGCGTTTCGCGCGCATGAAGGCGCTTGCCGCGCCGCAGGACCTGTTCCCGAAAGACGAATTGCCGGGCATCGTTGTCCACGCCTATGCGCTCGCAGCCATGATGGCCGGAGAAACCGGATTCAGCATCAGCCCCCGTCAACAGGCGATGCTCGCCATACTCGGCGGGCTCCTCGGCGGAGCGATAGGGCTTGTGCGTGCGCATTTGTCGTTTACCGCCCTCATGCTTTTCGGAGCCCTCGCGGCCGGCTGGCTGCTGGCCAGCTACCTGTTTGCGCAATTTGCAGTCATGCTCCCGGTTTCGGGCTTTGCGATCGGGCTTGTTGCGTCAGCCGGTTCAAGCTTTGCCTTGCTGGAACGCGAGGAACGCCAGAGGCGGCGGTTTATTCATGACAGTTTCGCGCATTTTCTCGCCCCACAGATCGTTGACGAACTTGTTCGCTCACCAAAGAGCCTGCAACTTTCTGCCGAGGCGCGCGAAGTGACCTTGTTGTTTACCGATCTTGCCGGCTTCACCCGGCTGGTCGATACGGTCGCGCCCGACCGGCTGGTCCCGGCACTCAATGGTTATCTCGACACGGTGATCGAGGCTGTGCTTCGCCATGGGGGTGCGGTCGACAAGATTGTCGGCGATGCGGTCCATGCAATGTTTTCCGCACCCGTGCCCGACCCCGACCATCGTCGCCATGCGCTGGCCTGCGCGCTCGACATCGAGTCTGCCAGCGAGGCTTATCGCGCACGCATGCGCACTGACGGTCTGAGCTTTGGGGAAACGCGGATCGGGGTCAATTCAGGGCCGGCGCTGGTCGGCAATTTTGGCAATTCCAAACGCTTCGACTATACCGCACACGGCTCGACTGTGAATCTTGCCGCACGGCTGGAGGAAGCCAACAAGCTTTTCGGTACCCGTATCTGTGTCAGCGATGACGCCCGCACGCCATTGGAGGGTGGCGTGTTTCGCGAAATCGGAACCGTCGACGTGAGGGGGCTGGCTGACGGTGTGCGCGTGTTCGAACTGCGCCATGCCGACAGTCTCGATAACGCCGCACTTGCCGCTTACCGCGAGGCGTTTGAACTGGTGGGGCGCGACCCGTGCCGCGCCCACGCATGCTTTTCCCGGCTAAGGGACGCCGACCCCGAGGACGGGCTGGTTTCCTACCAGCTGGAGCGCCTGCTTGCAGAGGACGCGCCTTTACCCGGCTGAGACCGCTGGTGCCAACGCAGACCGGTTTGGGGCTTGCCCCCTTGTGCTGGCTGGCACAGCGTTTCCGTGCCAGCCGGGCCATCCTGTCGACATCGGAAAATCAGGGCGCGCCGAATGGGCGGGCCCCTCGCGACAGGAGATTTAAGAGATGATCAGGCAAGTCATCGGCGGCGCACTCGCCATCATGGTATTCGCGCAGAATGCAGGGGCGGACACCCGCATATTCCTGGACAATGCGCCCACGCCCGAAGCCTATGCACGCATGCTGCAACTCGACAACAAGCCCGGTCGCCCGATACGCATGCGTGGCATCCAGATGCACCAAACCGAGCCGGCAGGCCCTGCACCTTCCGCGTCAGTGCCGACCGCCGAAATTCTTGCTGCACCGGTGAATTTCGCGCTCGATTCTGACCAGGTGCCGTCCGACTTCCGTCCTTATCTCGACAATCTGGCAACGGCCCTCACCCGTCCGGCAGCGCGCAACAAGCTGCTGATCGTGACCGGGCACACTGACAGCCAGGGCGATGCAGGCTACAACCTACAGCTATCGGTGCGCCGCGCTCTGGCCGTTGAAGCCTATCTCGTCGCGCGCGGCGTGCACGCCGAACAGCTTGTCTCGGCGGGCCGCGGCGAAAGCGAACCCGTGCGCGGGCGCGAGGATGACCATGCCCGCAATCGCCGGGTCGAGTTCCGGCTGGCGCGATAAAGTAACGGTCTTCGGCTCTTACGTTGGACCACAGCGTTGCAATCGTGTGCAGGCGCAATTACCCGATCACAAACGTGCCGTTCTGGCTCCGATGTTGCCCCGATCATTGCGGGGTGACGGCTTTATCTGAACAGAAGGCGCGGCCTAACGAGCAGGCAAAACCGGTTTTCAAGCCGCATGAATGCGGGCGCTTGCGTTCGTCTCTGGTCGGTCAGGTCGGCACAAAGAGGAAATCACCGCCCTCATGGCCGGTAAGTGGAATCTCGTCATAGGCCGGCTGCTGGTCAAATCCGACACTGACCGCTTTGGCCATCACCAGCTTGAAGACATTGGCATGAATGTCGCGCCCCGTGACGACACGCTGGTTGTCTTCCAGTGACATCATGAGTGCGCGCGCGAACATCGAATGGCCATTTCCAAGCCCGTCCGCGACAGGCTTTTCCCCACCGGAGGTCATTGCCATGCGGCTGCGCTGGGAGGCCAGTTGGCGAAACACCTGCTCCTTTGCATCGCTGGCGGCGTCCTCAGAGACCTGTGTATAGATTGAACGCGTAAGGACACCTGAATAACAGGAATCAGCTATCACGAGCACCTTTTTTGCTTTTGTCAGGCTGAGCACATCATTCACCTGATGGAATGATATCGACTGGCGGGTCTTGTGTGCGACCGAATCGACGGGCTCCCAGAATCCGCGCCCCCTCTTGTCGATATATTGCCCATGACCGGCGAAATAGATGACGAGATTATCATCAGCGTCCATTCTTGACGAAACTTCGTCGATCGCCTCAAGCATTTCCAGGCGCGTTGCGTCTTTCAGGATTGTGACGTCAAACCCGTATTTATCGTTCAGGATCCTGCCGACCTGCTCGACATCCTCGTGCGGCGTCTGCAGGTCCGGCCAGTTGGCGTCCGTGTAGTTCTCATTCCCGATCAGCAGGGCATGATAGTCGCCGAAATCGATATCCATCGCGGGCTCGGGCGTCGCCGGGGCGATCTCGCTTCCCGGAACGAGGCTGCGCTGACCACCGATCACCTGCGAGACCTGCGCGAGTCTCGCTTCGGCGTCGGCAAGTTGGCGTTCAGCCCTGTCGGCTCTCTCGCGCTCCGATGCCGCTTGGTATTCAAGTTCAATCATCTGCCTTTCGCGCTGCGCCAGCGCCTGGCTGCGTGCTTCAAGTTGCGAAAGGTCGCTTGCGAACTGTTGTTCGCGGCGCGTGATATCGGCCACCCTGGCATTGATGTCCTGGCGCGCCGCAGCAAGTCCTGAGCGTTCGCTTTCCAGCGCAGCGCGTTCAAGCAGGATCTGTTCGCGCTGGCCGGCAAGTTCGGTGCTGCGCGTTGAGGCTGCCTGCAGCTGCGCCTGCTGCGCAGCAAGGCGCGCCTCCGCCTGTGCCAGCGCCTGTTCGCGCGCGGCCAGTTCATCGGCGCGCGTGTCGAGCTGGCGCAGCTTTTCGCCATGGGCTGCGCTGCGTCGTGACAGATCTTCGCGGACAACGGCCAGCTCCGCACGCATCTCTGCAAGGCTGCGGCGCTCTTCGGTCACCGAAAGCAACTGCGCGCCCATCGAGGCCTCCCGGTCTGCAAGAGCGGCTTCGCGCCGGGAAAGGGCTTCTTCCAGGCCCGCCAGTTCGGCAAGTTTCCCGTCAATTTCGCTGCGCTCGCCGGCGAGCCGCTCAAGGGCCGCGTCGCGGGCGGACACGGCTTGTGCGCGTGCCTGGCGAAGCTGCTCCAGTTGCGCATGGGCGTCGTGCAGTGCGCGCGCGAGCGCGGCATGCTCCTGGCGAACGGCATGGTCTTGTCCGGCGGCCTGACCGAGCTTTTCGGCGAGCTCGACTTCACGGCGCTCCAGCGCGTTCTCACGGTGCGCAAGTTCGTCCTGCCGGGCGGCGAGGTCGGCGCGTTGACGGGCGAGCGCGTCGGAATCGGGATGACGCTGCGCGATTCCTGTCGACTGGTCGGACAGGGCCGCGGCGAGTTCCCGCCTTTGCGCAGACAGACTTGCTTCGAGATCAGCGATCTGGCCGGCCGTCCTTTCACTGTCAGCGCGCAGGTTCCGGGCCTCGGCTTCAAGCTCGGATACTTCCCCTTCGAGCCGCCCGATCTGGACCTTTTGACGGGCGATTGTCTCATCGCGCCGCGCAATCTGCATTTCCAGTGTTTCGATCTCACCCGGATCAACGAGTGTGACCGCGTCGCGCAGCGAGGCATCGATGCCGCTGGCCTCAAGGTAGAGTTCGCCGGCACGTTTGCGGTCGACCGGGCCGCCAAGACCGTTCTCGTGCAGCCTGGCAAGGTTGAACCTCGCTGCGGCAAGGCCCTGATCGGCCGCGCGCGTGTACCAGAGCCGGGCCATCGCAAAATCGGGCTGTCCGTTTTCGCCGCGTTCGGAAAGCTCGCCGACAAAATTCTGGGCGCGCGCATTGCCTTCCATGGCAAGCGGAAGCCATGCTTTCAGAGAGCCCGACACACTCGCGCGGTCCTCCAGCGTGTATTCGCCGCCCCGGATTTCGCAGGTTTTCGCGGTCAGCCGGGCAAGTTGCCGGCGGCCCATATAGACTTTCCTGCTACCGAGCTGGCGCACGCGTCCGGGCAGCAGGCAATCGACCACGCGATAGGCATTTGCGCTGTCGGCCTCAGCCTCGGCGCTCACCATCTGGAGTGCGGGTTGCGCGATGAACAGGGCGCTGGCGGCAAAAAGCCAGCTTTTCCAGCGCCGCCCTACCCTTCTGACAGTATCGCATTCGCTTTTCACGTCCATGATCCTCACCTTTCTCTCGCGGCGGGAGACATTCTGTGGACAATACACCATGGGACCAGCATTATACACTGTGTTGTTCAGCACAGCGCGGGCAATCTGACACCGCCAGAGGGCAGTCTGGTGTTTTTGTCAAAA
>CAYXQV010000118.1:0-7731 GCA_964467505.1 uncultured Hyphomonadaceae bacterium
GCGCGGTCACGGGCGAGGGGTCGCCGCTAGCATCCTCGCCCTCGGCAAGCCCGGCAGCATAGACGGTTTCCTCTCCGGCAATCTGGATATCGGCGACATCAATGCCGACATCCTCGGCGGTGTAATAGCGCCCCTGCAGGCTTTCTACCGCCCGGCCAAAGGCGAGGAACAGCTCTCGCGACTTGTCGGTATGGCTGTCGCCCCAGATCACCGCCTTGCCGCCGCCGAGCGGCAGGCCCGCAATGGCATTCTTGTAGCTCATTCCCTGGCTCAGGCGCAGCGCGTCAGTGAGCATGTCCGCGCCGCTGGCATAGTTCCACATGCGGCAGCCACCGGCCGCCGGCCCGAGCCTTGTTGAATGGATCGCAATCACGCAACGAAGCCCGCTGGCCGCATCATGAAAGACATGGACACCCTCATGGGCATCAAAACTGGGATGGTCGAACATCGGGTCACTCCACAAAAGGAGGCAGGGCTGCACGCCATCGCACACGCCACCAGAAACAGGATGGCGCGGCTTAACGCCGAGTGAGGGGCAAGGTCAATCGGCGAGCGCGGCGCGCGTCTGGCCACCAGCCGGCGAACCCACCTGCCAGGGCAGCGGACCTGCGCCGCTTGGCGGCGGCGCGGTCGGCTCGCGAAGGAAGGCGAGATAGTCGGCAAACACCGTCTCTGCCTGCAGGTCGCGAAGGAGCATGTGATAGCCGTCTTCGTAATAGACGCTGCGCACATGGCCCGGCAGCGTACCGGCGGTGCGCGCCATTGCGGCCGACGGGATGACGATGTCATTGGCGCCGTAACTCAGAAGGGTCGGCAAGCTTTCTGGCAGGTGCGGCGCGCGGTCATGAGCATGCTCCATCAGGGACACGACGCCATGGACCTGGTCGATGCGGTTTTCCCCAAGGCGCAGGCGGTCGCGTGAGGCGCGCTGCAGCATCTCGATATTGTCGCTGGGCATGATCTTCACGAAACGGCGCGGCGGCGTGACAATCCAGCCAGGTCTCACATGGACCGTCGTCCACAGGCTGAAACGGTAAAGCACCGGCAAGGCGCCCCAGCCGCGAAGGCCGGGCCCTGACAGGATCAGCGCATCGGCCTGCGGCGGGCGCTCGCTGGCAAAGGCCGTCATGGCAACGGACCCGCCCATGGAGATGCCGACCACGGCGATGCGCGCGTCGCGATGGCGCTGGCGTGCCACCTCCACCGCTGTGCGCAAATCCTCGCGCATGAGATCCTCGCGCGGCCAGATGCCCCGTCCGGGGGAGCGCCCGAACCCGCGCTGGTCATAGGCATATGTCGTCACGCCCCGTTCGGCCCAGTAGGGCGCGGCCATGTGGAACGCATTGGCATAGTCATTCATCCCGTGCACACCGACAATCACGATTTCGGGCGCACCGCCCTCTGCCGGCCAGACACTCAGACCAAGCTCCGCGCCATCAAAGCTGACGAAACGGCTGGCTGCGGGTTCAAAACGCGGCATGGTCGGCTCCTCGGGGTCAAGCGCCTGCAAACGCGCCGGCGCGCAGGCCGACATGATTGCCAGGAAAACACCTATAATTGCGAGCGCACCGCAGCGCGCAAGGCCGGCACGACCTCCGTCTCGAACCATGGGTGGCGTCTGAGCCATGCATTGTTTCTCCAGCTTGGATGCGGGGTCACGAAGATGCCCTCACGCGCAAACTCACGCCAGCGCGACACCGTATCGGCAAGACTGCGCCCTGCAAGCTTACCGAGATGCCAGCGCTGTGCATAGGCGCCAACCAGCAGCGTGACCCGGATGGAAGGCAGTTGTGCGAGCAAGTCCTCGCGCCACTGGCCCGCGCAGGCCTTCATCGGAGGCAGGTCCCCGCCTTTTGCATCATTGCCCGGAAAGCAGAACCCCATCGGGATGATCGCAATCCTCGCGCCATCATAGAATTCCGCATCGCTGACACCCATCCAGCCACGCAGGCGAACGCCGGACGGATCATTGAACGGCTTGCCGGTCCTGTCGGCGAGATTGCCCGGCGCCTGGCCGGCCACCAGAATGCTCGCCTCCCGGCTGGCCTGGAGAACGGGATTGGGCGAATGCGTCATCCCCGCCTCGCACAGACGGCACGCGCGGATGCGTTCAAGCAGGGGGTGAAGTTCATCCATTTCCCTGCCATATTTACGCAACCGGCACGCCACGCAAAGCGGGAGACTGCAATCATGACAAACCCTGTCGAACACGTGATCGAATCGCGCTCGCATGACCTTGGCGCAGGGTTCAGCGTGCGCCGCATCCTGCCCCACCATTCGCGCAGGATGGTCGGACCATTCATCTTCTTCGATCATTTCGGTCCGGCGACCTATGCCCCCGCAAACGGCTTCGATGTGCGCCCCCACCCCCATATCGGCCTTGCGACGGTCACCTATCTGTTCGAAGGGGCCATCGCCCACAAGGATACTGTCGGCAGTGACATCGTCATCCGACCGGGCGCGGTGAACTGGATGACGGCCGGACGCGGGATCGTGCATTCCGAGCGCACTCCGCCCGCAGAAAGGGCAAGCGGCCAGGACCTGCACGGTATCCAGACCTGGGTTGCACTGCCAACGGCCCATGAAGAAGATGCGCCCGCATTCAGCCACCATGGCGCTGACAGCCTGCCCGTGTTCGAACTCGGCGGGGCGCAGGCCCGGCTGATCGCCGGTCAGGCCTGGGGCCAGCGCTCCCCGGTCGGGTTTTCCCATCCGATCTGGTATCTCGCCATCGAGGCCGGGGCGGGCAC
Source organism: uncultured Hyphomonadaceae bacterium (assembly GCA_964467505.1). GTDB lineage: Bacteria > Pseudomonadota > Alphaproteobacteria > Caulobacterales > Hyphomonadaceae > UBA5336. Next base: position 2,751 of record CAYXQV010000118.1, read on the forward strand.
GGCCAGCTTCGAGATTCCGGCTGGCGAGGCTGAGGAACGCGCAGTCTATGTGGCCGAGGGCTCAGCAATCATCGACACGCAACACTTGCGCAGCGGCATGATGGCTATCCTTGCGCCGGGATCAGATGTCAGCGTCCGACTGGAAGCAGACACGCGTCTCATGCTGGCTGGCGGGGCACGCATGGACGGCCCGCGCCACATCGAATGGAACCTTGTCTCATCGCGCCCGGAGCGGATTGAAAGGGCGAAAGCCGACTGGCGCGCCTCTATCGCCAACGGCTGGAAGGACACCGTTTTCAGGCTGCCTGAGGGCGAGGCTGAGTGGATCGAACTGCCACAGGAGCCTTAGGTCCGCCCTTGCCTGTCAGCGCGGCGCATATTAGCCCGCTGGAATGACAGCAGATACCCAACGCTTCCACGACCGCCACGATGCCTCCCATGGGCTGTTCTTCGACGCCACCCGCGTGCTGGCCCGCGAAACAACAACCTTCCAGGAAATCGTCATCTTTGAAACGCAACGCCATGGCCGGATCATGCTGCTCGATGGTGTGACGATGCTCAGCCAGTCGACCCATCATGTCTATCATGAGCACATGGTGCACATCCCGCTCGCATGTCTTGGCGCACCGAGGCGTGTGCTGGTCATTGGCGGGGGAGATGGCGGCACGGTCAGCGAACTGGTCAGGTATCGCCAGATCGAGCAGATCCACCTTTGCGAACTTGATGGCCGGGTGGTGGAGTTGTCGCGCGAATTCCTGCCCGATGTGGCTGCCGGTCTCGATGATCCGCGTGTCGAGATCCGTATCGGCGACGGCGCTGCTTACCTGGCCGAGAATCCGGGAATGTTCGACGCGATCATCATCGACTCGACCGATATCTGCGAGGATGCCCATGAAGGGGCCGACATTGCCAGCCCGCTGGCGACCGACAGTTTCTATGACAGTCTCAGGGCGGGCCTGACCCGGGGCGGCGTGGCGATGCAGATGCTGGGCTCACCGACCTTCTACAGCGCCGGCATGGCACGGCTGTTTCACCGCCTTGTGCCGATGTGGCCGCACTTCAGGCCGGTCCTGATGCCCTGCCCCTTCTACATTTCAGGTGACTGGTGTGCGGGCATCCTGTCCGCCGACAACCCACTGGAACCTGTCAACGCGCACCCCATCGATGGTGAGCTGAAATATTACAACCGGGAAATCGCCCGGGCCGCACTGGCGCTACCGAATGAAGTGTTGCGCCTCATGCCGCCTGCTTGAAGGGGAGGCGCACTCATGCCAGAAACAGGCATCAGAACGAATGGACATGCAAGGAAACGCCACATGATGAAATGGTTTTGCGCAGCGAGCGTGCTCGCACTTCTCACAGCCTGCGGCGGCAATCAGCGCGTTGAGACCGCGCCCGAAACAGCGGCGACGGAAGACACAGCCCCCGCGGACACGGCGACCGCGCCGGTCTTGCTGATGGCGCTGCCTGAGGGAACTGAAGCGGCGATCACGGCGAGCGACCTCGACAAGCGGATAAAGACACTTGCAGATGATACGTTCGAAGGGCGCGGACCTGGAAGCGAAACCGGCGAAGCCGCCGCTGACTGGATTGCAGCCGAGATGGAGCGGATTGGCCTGGAACCGGCCGGAACAGACGGTTCATGGTTCCAGACGGTCGAAATGGTCGAGCAAACGGTGGACGAATCCGGCTCAGGGCTGAGCTTCTCAGGCGGTGCCTCCGAGCGCGACTATGAGATGAAACTGGGCGAGGATGCCGTCATCTGGACCAAGCGCCAGGAGGAACTGGAGCTTTCCTTTGCCGATTCCGAACTGGTCTTTGTCGGCTATGGTGTCGTCGCACCGGAATATGACTGGAACGACTATGCCGGGCTGGATGCCGCAGGCAAGACGGTGGTCATGCTGGTCAATGATCCGGGCTTTGCCACCCAGGACCCCGACCTCTTCAAGGGCAAGGCGATGACCTATTACGGCCGCTGGACCTACAAATACGAGGAAGCCGCCCGCCAGGGCGCCACAGGCGCGATCATCGTTCACGAAACAGCGCCGGCCTCCTATGGCTGGGATGTGGTCTCCAATTCCTGGTCAGGCGCGCAGGCTGACCTTGTGCGCGCCAATGGCGGTGATGACCGCGCCCGGCTGGAAGGCTGGATCACGCTTGACACCGCCCGCAGCCTTTTTGCCGATGGTGGTCTTGATTTCGAGGAGATGAAACGGGCCGCAAGGACACCCGGTTTCACGCCGGTCGACATGGGCAAGCTCACCGCGTCGGGCAAGATCAGCCAGACGGTGACGCGCGCCCAGAGCCGCAATGTCCTTGGCATGCTGGAAGGCGAAACCGAGCCGGGCGAGTACATGCTGTTTACGGCCCACTGGGACCATCTGGGCAAGAAATCGGCTGAAAAGTCAGGCGAGCCGGGCCAGGATTTCTATCGCGACCAGATCTATAATGGCGCGGTGGACAATGCGACCGGCGTGGCAGGACTTCTGGAAATCGCAGAGGCGATGGCCAGCCAGCCGCGCGAACGCTCGGCACTTTTCCTTTCAGTCACGCTCGAAGAATCAGGCCTGCTCGGCTCTGCCTACTATGCCGAGAATCCGAGCGTGCCACTCAGCTCCGTCGTTGCAGGCATCAATATGGACGGCATGCTGCCCCTCGGGCGCACAAAGGACATGGTGGTCGTGGGCTATGGCGCATCGGAAATGGAAGACCGGCTAGAAGCGGTGCTTGAGGGCCAGGACCGCGTTGTGCGCCCCGACCCAAAGCCTGAAGCTGGCTATTTCTACCGCTCTGACCATATCTCGCTCGCCAAGAAGGGCGTGCCGATGCTGTATGCCGATGGTGGACCCGACAAACGCGATGGCGGCATTGCCGCGGGCAAAGCCGCAGCCGATGCCTACACCGCCCAGCGTTATCACAAGCCAATGGACGAATACGGCGATGGCTGGGACCTGACAGGCATGGCTGAGGACATCCAGGCGCTCTATGACGTGGGGCTTGGGATCGTCCAGTCGGGCGACTGGCCACAATGGTATGATGGCAACGAGTTCAAGGCGATCCGCGAGCAATCGCTGGCTGACGCCGGCGAGGAATAGCGGTTGCTGTCCTATCAGCACGGCTTTCATGCCGGCAACCGGGCCGACATGCTCAAGCATGCCGTGCTCGACGCCATCCTGCGCGATCTTGCCGCCGGCGGTTCGCCTGTCCTGCATGTCGAGACCCATGCCGGACGCGGGCGCTATGACCTGACCGGCGAGCAGGCGCGCAAGACAGGGGAAGCCGCGGAGGGCGTCCTGGCGCTCGGCGAGGGTGAAGGTGAGGGTGACACGCCTGTCGCGCTTGCCGACTGGTTGACCCTTGTGCGTGCACAGGGCCTGCAAGCATATCCCGGCTCTCCGGCACTCGCCGCGCTGCGCCTGTCACCGCGCGACCGGATCATCCTGTTCGAGAAACATCCCACAGAGTTTCAGGCCCTGCAGGCATGTTTCGATGGCGACACACGCGTGCTGGCCCGCAAGGAAGACGGCTATTCCGGCGCGCTGCGGTTGGCCCCGCGACGCGGCGAACAGATGCTCGTCTTTGCCGATCCGAGCTATGAAACAATGGCCGACATGGAGCGGCTGGCTGAATGGACGCCACGGGCGCTGGAGCGATGGCCCGGCGCCCTGATCGTCCTCTGGCTGCCGCTTTTCAAGGATGAGCGCGAGGTCGAATTCGGCCAGTTCCTGGCAGAGCTCGAAGACGGGGTGGTCGCTGGCGCGCGCTGGCCGGCCCCCGGCGACAAGGATACCGCCCTTGAAGGCTCGGCAATCCTCGCCTATCGCGTGCCCAAGGCGATCAGGCGCGAGGCCGGGGAGATTGCCGGCGCGCTGCAATCGCTGTGGACGCGCAGCGGATAGCGCAGTTGGCCGCTGCAAAACCTGCATGCGCCTTGCCCTGTCAGGCTGCGCGCCCGTCGCGGCTGTGTTGAACGAGCTTCAGGTCGCGCTGTACATGTTCCGGAGCGATATGGGCGCTGGCCGGCAGGATGACGGATGCGGTTGTTCCCGCGCCCAGCCGGCTTGCCAGATGGACGTCACCGCCATGCAGGCGCGCAAGCTCGCGGCTGAGGGTCAGGCCGAGCCCGGTCCCGGTGAATTCGCCGCCGCGGCTTTCCTCGCACTGGTAGAAGGGGTCGAACACCTTTTCCAGCTCCGCTTCGGGCAGGCCGCGACCGAAGTCGCGGATCGTGATCACGGGCAAACCGTCGGCGTTCAGGAAGGCCCGGACAGAGATTTTTACCGGATCGCCGCCATATTTGATGGCATTGGTCACCAGGTTGATCAGGATGCGCCGGAAGGCCATTTCGTCGACGACAAGCCCGCCAACCTGTGAGGAGACGCTGACATCGATCCCCTCGAGCGATTCCAGCCTCTGAAAGCCTGCAGAAAGCGAGACCGAGCGGGCCAGCAATTCGCGCAGATCGACTTCGACGGGATCATGAAGGTAGCGGTCGGCGCCGACCTTGGAAAACTCGATGATGTCATTGATGACGGTCAGCAGGTGTTCGCCGGCGGTATGGATCGACCCGGCATAATCGGCCACCTCCGCAGGTGAGAGGCGCTGGCGCGAATCAGCCTTCATCAGGCGCGAGAAGCCGTTGATGATGTTGAGCGGGGTGCGCAGTTCATGGCTCATGGTCGACAGGAAACGGCCCTTGGCCGCATTGGCTTCCTCGGCCTCGCGCCGCGCCGCAATCAGTTCGCGCTCGCGCGTTTTCAGCGCCGTGACATCGGTGTGGATACTGACCTGGCGGCCATCTGATACAGGCACGACCGACCGCATCACCCAGCGCCCCTGGCCGACCCTTGACAGGCTTCCATCGGGGCGGTCATCGAGCGGGGCCCCGTCAGGAAACCACTGGCGAAAGCGGGTATTCGCCATTTCGACAGTGCCATCCGTATCATAGATCGCGAACCCGTCATGTATCGCTTCGATGGCC
>CAYXQV010000119.1:0-7677 GCA_964467505.1 uncultured Hyphomonadaceae bacterium
ACTGAAACGATCACCGTGACCGCTGAGGGCAACCGCATCCGGCGCGGCATCTTCCGCGACCTGCCGCGCTATTTCGAGGGCTCCGAAGGCCTCCAGCGCTATGAATATGACGTGGCACGGATCACTCGGAACGGCGCACGTGAGCCCTATGAGATCGAAGCAGTCGACAATGCCACGCGGATCCGTATCGGCGATGCGGATGTGTGGCTTGAGCGCGGCCAGCACACTTATGAAATCCGCTATGAGGTGAAAAACCAGGTCCGGTATTTCGATACTTATGACGAGATTTACTGGAACGTGACCGGCAGCTACTGGGAATTTCCGATTGTCGCCGCAAGCGCGCGCGTCACCCTGCCGGATGGCACGCGGGTGCTGCAGAACGCAGCCTATACCGGAGCACGCGGCCAGGCCGGGCAGGCTTACAGCCACACCAATGAAGCCGGCGCGCATGTCTTTACCACCACGCAGCCGCTCGGTGTGCGTGAGGGCCTGACCGTCGCAGTGGGCTTCGAGAAGGGCGTGATCGACCCGCCATCTGTCGGCGATGCGGCCTCGCTCTGGTGGCAGCGCAACGGGTCGGCAACGCTTCTGCTCGGCTCGGTGCTGGCCCTGCTTGGCTGGCTGTGGCGCAGTTTCAACAGGGTTGGGCGCGATCCGCCCAAGGGGCCGGTTTTCCCACGCTACGAGCCGCCCGAAGGCCTGTCACCGGCCGGGGTTCACCATGTCTATTATCGCCGCCTGGCGGGCCATCGCGCGCTGATTGCGACGCTGATGCACCTGGCCACGAAAGGCCGGATCGAAATTGACCCGCAAGACAAGAAGAAAACCCGCCTTGAACGCAAGGACGGCGCGGCGACAGAAGGACTGTTCGCGGAAGAAATTGCGCTCGAAGACGATCTTTTCTCCAGCCGCTCAACGCTGAGCCTTGGCGGCGCTGTCGATACCGCCTTCACGAGCGATTACAGCAAGTTCCGAAAGCGGCTCATGAAGGATTTCGGCGCGCCCTATTTCCGCTGGAACGCCGGCTATATCGTGGTGACACTGATCGTCTCGGTGGGCGCAGCCATTCTCGCCCTGTCCAATGTCTTGAGCTGGAACATCTGGCTGACACTTGGACTTGTCGCTCTCGCGGCGGTCAATCTCGCTTTCATGTATTTCATCCCGGCACCGACACGGCTCGGCCAGCGGGTGCGCACTGAGATCGAAGGGTTCAGGCTGTATCTGGAAACGGCTGAAAAGCTGCAACTGAATGCGGTCGAGGTCGATAGCGCTGCGCCGCCTCCAATGACGGTGGCGCGCTATGAGGCCTTCCTGCCCTATGCCGTCGCGCTGGATGTGGAAGAGCCCTGGACCCGGCATTTCGAGCGCCTGATCCCGCAAGACGCCGCAAGCTACAATCCCGGCTGGACGCACATGGCCCATAATGGCTCGGTTTCCGGGCTCAACCGTTCGCTGGTCAGCAGCTTGTCATCTGGGGTGACGAGCGCGATGCCTTCAAGCTCCGGCTCGTCTGGCTCAGGTGGTGGTGGCTCGTCCGGCGGGGGCGGTGGGGGCGGCGGCGGCGGCGGCTGGTGACACAGACCGGCTGCCTGTCAGACGCATCTGCCGCAGATGCATGGCGCTGCGAACAGCGCTATTATGGGAGCGCAACATCATCAAGGGAGCGCCTGCATGGGCCATGACGGACAGGAAATCCTGATCAAGGATATGCTGGTTTTCCTGTTCGCCGCGGGCATTGTCGTGCCGCTGCTGCGTCTGGGCCGGCTGCCAGTTGTTGTCGGCTTCATACTCGCCGGCATCCTTCTCGGCCCCAACGGGCTCGGTGGGTTTTCGGAACGCTGGCCGGCGCTGACGTTCATCACCATTTCCGATCCGCATGCCGCCGAACCCTTTGCCGAACTGGGCATCCTGTTCCTGCTGTTCCTGCTGGGGCTGGAACTTTCCTTTGAAAAACTCTGGGCGCTGCGCCGGGTCGTGTTCGGGGCCGGCGGCCTGCAGTCGGCGCTCAGTGCGCTGGCCATCGGCACGGTCGCCTACATGCTCGGCCTTGATGCGCCAGCGGCCGCAGTGATCGGGCTTGCCCTTGCGCTGTCCTCGACGGCCATCGTCATGCAACTCGTCATCGAGAGCCGGCGGGCGGCCATGCCGGTCGGGCGGGCCGCGCTCGGCGTGCTCCTGTTCCAGGACCTGCTGGTCGCACCGATCCTGATCTTTGTCGGCTTTGCGGCCAATGATGGCGGTGATGCGAGCCTTGTTTCGAAAATCATCGAAGCCCTGGTCCAGGGAACGCTGGCCGTTGTCATCATTGTATTGATCGGACGATATGCACTCAGGCGGGTGTTTCGTCTTGCTGCCCATGCCGGCGGGCGCGATTTCCTGATGGCGCTGACCCTGCTTGGCGTGGTCGGCGCAGCGGCATTGACAGCCAGCGCCGGTCTTTCGCTCGCCCTTGGCGCCTTTCTTGCGGGCCTCCTGCTTGGCGAGACGGAGTTCAAGCACCAGACCGAAGTCGATCTGGAACCGTTCAAGGGGCTGCTCCTCGGCCTGTTTTTCATGACCGTCGGCATGGGCCTGGACCTTCCCTCCATCGCCATGTCCTGGCAGCAGGTGCTTGGCGGACTGGCCGCGCTGCTTATCGCCAAGACGGCCATCGCTTGGCTCGCAACACGGCTGTTTGCGGGCGGCAACCAGCTTGCCACAGGGACCAGTTTCCTGCTCGCACCGGCCGGCGAGTTTGCCTTCGTGGTGATCGCCGCAGCCCTCGCCGTCAATGTCGTCAGCCCCGAAGCTGCGGCGTTGGTCGCCGCGATTGCAGGCCTGTCGATGCTGTTGATTCCGGTGATGGACTTCGCTGGCAGCCGACTCGCGGACCGGTTTTCGCCAACCGGGCCGACATCTCCGGAAATGGGTGATTATTCGGGCATGGAAGGCCATGTCATCATTGCCGGTTTCGGCCGCGTCGGCCAGGCAATTGCAAATATCCTGACAACAGAACAGACCGAGATTGTCGGGCTGGAACGCGACGCCCTTCGTGTGGCCCGCGGGCACGAGGCAGGCTGGCGCGTCTATCTCGGCGATGCCGCGCGCGCCGATATTCTGGAACGGGCGGGCGCACGCAGCGCTGCGCTGTTTGTCGTGACCGTGGACGATCCGGCGGCCGCCGAAGACATGGTACGCGCCGTCAAGCACATGCGCGCTGATGCCATCATCCTGGCGCGGGCCCGCGACGAGAAGCACGCCCTGCAGCTTGAAAAGGCCGGGGCGAGTTACGTCATTCCCGACGCAATCGAGGCCGGGCTCCAGATCGCCGCGCGTGCGCTGGAGACATTCGGCTATGAAGGCGAAACGGTGCGCGACTTGCTGGCAGCCCATCGCGAGGGAGAATACCGTCGCGCCGCAGAGGGCTGAGCAGGCGCCGGCCTGAGGTAAAACAAGCCTTTGCGGTTCGCCAGACAGAAGAAAATTCTCCCTTTGCCCGCTGACGCGTTGCATGTCCGGTCCAGATTTTGCACAAGAGCAGGATACCGAGCGACCCGGGCGAAGGCGTGGATCGCCATTTACAAGCGTTCAACTTGCAGGCTGCAGGAAGTGGTCTGCATAAAGAAGTGGGGAGTATGATGGACAATCCGGGCAGCGAACTCGTCGGTCTGGGGGCCGTGGCGAAATCGATCCGCAGGAACTGGAACGAGGCGCGACTGTACGAAACGGCCGTGGCAGGCGGTGAAGCGCGTGTCGCTGCTGGCGGGCCCCTGGTTGTGGAAACGGGCCAGCACACAGGACGCTCTGCAAAAGACAAGTTCACTGTGCGTGATGCCAGTACCGAAGACACGGTGTGGTGGGACAATAATGCGTCCATGACCCCGACCCAGTTCGACACACTCTGGGAGGATTTCAGGGCGCATCTCGCCGGAACCGATGTCTTCTCGCAGGATCTTTATGGCGGCGCCGATCTCGACCACCGCCTGCCGGTGCGTGTCGTCACTGAACTTGCCTGGCATTCGCTCTTCATCCGACACCTGCTGCGCATTCCACAGCCACACGAATACGAGGATTTCGCGCCGGAATTCACGATTATCAACCTGCCGAGCTTTCGCGCCGACCCGGCCCGCCATGGCACAAATTCCGAAACGGTTATCGCCGTGAATTTCGCCCGGCGGCTGGTGCTGATCGGGGGCACGTCCTATGCTGGCGAGACCAAGAAATCTGTCTTCACGATCCTGAACTACCTGCTTCCCGAAAAGCGTGTCATGCCGATGCACTGCTCGGTAAACACATCCGACAAGAATGATGCGGCGATTTTCTTCGGCCTGTCGGGAACCGGAAAGACGACGCTGTCGGCCGATGCCTCGCGCGTGCTGATCGGCGATGACGAGCATGGCTGGTCGGAAAATGGCCTGTTCAATTTCGAAGGCGGTTGCTACGCCAAGATGATCAAGCTGAGCGCGGAAGCCGAGCCGGAAATCCATGCCACGACGCGCCAGTGGGGCACCGTGCTGGAAAACGTGGTCATGGACCCGGACACGCGTGAACTTGACCTCGACGACAACTCGCTGGCCGAGAATTCGCGCGGCGCCTATCCGATATCGGCCATCCCGAATGCGTCCATGTCCGGGCGGTGCGGGCAGCCCCGCAACCTGATCATGCTGACCTGCGACGCGTTTGGCGTGATGCCGCCGATCGCCCGGCTGACCTCTGCCGAGGCAATGTATCATTTCCTGTCAGGCTATACCGCCAAGGTCGCCGGCACGGAGAAGGGCGTGACCGAGCCCACCGCCACCTTCTCGACCTGTTTCGGCGCGCCGTTCATGCCGCGCCACCCCTCCGAATATGGCAACCTGCTACGCGATCTCATCGCCAGATACGATGTCACCTGCTGGCTGGTCTCGACCGGCTGGACGGGTGGGGCGCATGGCGAAGGTGAGCGGATGCCGATCAAGGCGACCCGCGCGCTGCTCAATGCCGCACTCGACGGCTCGCTCAACAGTGTCGATTTCCGCAAGGACGAGACATTCGGCTTTGACGTGCCTGTCAGCGCTGCGGGGATCGATCCGGCAATCCTGGACCCACGGCGCACCTGGTCGGACCCGTCCGCCTATGATGCCCAGGCCGCACGCCTTGCCGAAATGTTCATCGAGAACTTCAAGACGTTCGAGGCCCATGTCGATGAGGCGGTGCGTATGGCTGGCCCATCTGTGCGTGTGCCGGCCTGATCGAAAAGGGCATTTGCGCCACACGTGCCGCTCGCCTGTCTGCCTGCCGGGCGTTGAATTTTAGCCCGAAGGCTTGTGACGCGCCGGTGAAGTGCCTAGGAAAACCTCCAGGAGAGGTTGAAACCGAGGCCTGCTGATGCCTGAACTGCCGCAAGTCGCATGGCTTGGTATCGCAGCCGCGTGCGGCTACCTTCTGGGTGCGATCCCTTTCGGCCTGGTGCTCACACGCGCGGCGGGGATCGATATCCGCAAGGTTGGCTCGGGCAATATCGGCGCCACCAATGTGCTGCGCACCGGCCGCAAGGACCTGGCCCTGGCCACGCTCCTGCTCGACAGCCTGAAGGCCGGTCTTGCCGCACTGGCTTTCACGCTGCTGGCAGGGCGCGAAGCGGGCTTTACGGCCGGCGCAGCGGCATTTGTGGGCCACTGTTATCCCGTCTGGCTGGGCTTTCGCGGCGGCAAGGGCGTTGCGACCTATGCCGGCCTCCTGATGTTTGCCAGCTGGAAAGGACTGCTCATCGCCGCGCCGGTCTGGCTGGGAGTGTTCGCACTGTCTCGGATTTCCTCGCTCGCTGCGCTGACGGCCGCCGCGCTGGTGCCACCGGGAGCCTATCTGCTCGGCGAGCCCTTCTTCATCACGGCGGGCCTGACCCTGATGTCGCTCCTTGTCTTCTGGACCCATCGCAGCAATGTCGCCCGGCTCCTGCGCGGTCAGGAGCCGCGTTTCGCTGGTCGGGGAAACAGCAAGTGAGCGCGCCGCGCCCCGACGATACCGAGCGCGTGGCCTGGCTCAGGCTGGCGCGCACGCCAAATGTCGGTCCGGTGACGTTTTTCGAACTGCTCAAGCGTTTTGGTTCGCCGCAGGCCGCGCTTGACGCGCTGCCGCATCTGTCGCGGCAGGTCTCCCGCAAGCGCGGTCTGACACCTCCGCCTGCCGACGCCGCCGCGCGGGAACTGGAGGAGACGCGCGCGCTGGGCGGCGAGATCCTGACCGTGCGCGATCTGGATTATCCCCCGCTGCTGCAGGCTCTCGCGCCGCCGCCTCCGATCCTGTCTGTTCGCGGCAACCCGGCGCTCGCAGCGCGCCCTACCGTGGCCATTGTCGGCGCACGCAATGCCTCGGCGGCCGGACGCAAGCTCGCCCGCACGATCGCCGCAGACCTGGCAGCCGCAGGTCATGTCATCGTGTCGGGCCTTGCGAGGGGCATTGACGGCGAAGCCCATGCCGCAAGCCTGTCGCACGGCACGATCGCCGTTCTCGGCGGCGGCGTCGACCATGTCTATCCGCCCCAGCACAGCGAGCTTTACGCCGCCATCGCGCAGCAGGGCCTGATCGTCTCGGAAAGCCCGCTCGGCCACCAGGCGACGGCCCGCGATTTTCCGCGACGCAACCGGATCATCACCGGATGCGCGCTTGGCGTGGTCGTGATCGAGGCCTCGGAGCGCTCCGGATCACTGATTTCCGCACGCATGGCCGGCGAACAGGGCCGCGAAGTGATGGCGGTGCCGGGCTCACCGCTTGACCCGCGGGCGGCCGGGACAAACAGACTCCTGCGCGACGGGGCGGGCCTGGTGCGCAATGGGGCGGACGTGATCGAAATGCTTGCCAACCTGCCGCGCCCCCATGTCGGCGCGCCCACTGCGCCCGATTTCGAGGAAGAGCCGGTTCATGGCTCACTGCCCCCGGCCCAGCGCCAGGCCGTGCTGGAAGCGCTGAGCCCGCATGCCATGCCGATTGACGAAATTGCACGGGCTGCAGGTGTTGGGGCAGCGCGCTGCGCGGCCATACTGGTGGAACTGGAGCTTTCGGGCGAGGCCCAAACGCTTGCCGGCGGACTCGCGGCCCTGTCATTTGATGCCTGAAAACAAGGTCGCGGTGAAAACATCACCCAGACAGGCACTCATCGCTGGACAGGACGGGCAAAGACACCCTAATCCTGACCGCGACTGAGGGGAGCGACAGTCGCCGGCAATGCACGGCGGTCGAACAGACGGAACCGAGACTGACAATGGCAAGACTGACAAGCCTCGCCGCAGCCACGGCCCTTGCCATTTGCTCAGCGGAGCTGCGCGCCACTGCGCAGGATGACGGCCGCGAAGGCGAGACAGACGTCGTCCTGATTGCCGACAGCCTGTTTGAAAACGAACGCGACAACACGATCATCGCAGATGGAAATGTCGAGGCCTCCTATGGCGGGCGGATCCTGAAGGCTGACCGCGTGATCTATGATCGCAATACCGAAAAGGTGCGCGCGATCGGTAATGTCGTGATCATCGACCCGGACGGGACCGAACGTTTCGCGCAGGAAGTCGAAGTCGATTCCGAGCTTTCCGACGGCTATGCGGTCGGCTTCTCGGTGCGCCTGCCCAATGGCGGACAGGCGGTTTCTTCCAGCGCGATCCGCGAGGGTGGCGGCATCAATGCACTCGACCAGGTCGTCTACACGGCCTGCGAAGTTTGCGGGCC
>CAYXQV010000120.1:0-7650 GCA_964467505.1 uncultured Hyphomonadaceae bacterium
ACCTCGGTGACAAAAGAGCCGCCAAGCCTGCACCTGATGCTGTCGCCAAAACATGCCGATGTCGCCGAGCAGTATCTGTCGGACCTTGCAGAGAGCCTCACCACGGTGGCCGAAGGCAAGGCGGGTGAGCGGGTGGAGGCGCGCTACAGCTGAGGCGGCGTCGCGCACCATCGGTTTGCGATGCCGGGCGTGTCTTTCGCGCTGGCCAGCAAGGGTTCGTGGAAAATTGAAACTCCGGCTTCAGGCCGCGTTGAGGTTTGGCGACTAATCTCAGGCTACGCGAATGCCTGGATGCCTGAAGGTGCCCGGGCTGCGCTTTGAAAAAAGGAGTTCCCTCATGAAATACCTTACCGCCAGCCTTGTTGTTCTCGGCCTCGCCGCCTCGCCTGCGATGGCAAACAGCCGTATCGAGGCAGACTGCCTCAAGGACCTGCGCGAATCGACGCTGCCGCCCGAAACCACAGTCGAGCAGCTGGAGCCGGCCTGCAGCTGCATCGCCGAAGGGGTCGACGCCCAGCAGGAAGCTGACATCATCGAGGTGCTCGACCTGCGCCTTGAAGGCCAGACGGTTCAGTTTCCGGACTCCGTGGCCGGACTGTTTGCAACCTGCTTTGCTGCCGTGGAAGACTGACACGCAGAACCCTGGTGCAGCGGGCCAGCCGGCTCGCTGTCGCCACCACAAGCCATAAAGGGCACCGTTTCGCGCGGTGCCCTTTTTCTTTTGAGGACGGGAAATTCGGGATGCGCAGGGGGGCAGGGTCGAGGGGGAGCGGAGCAGGGCTTGGGCCTGCCACAAAACAATTGGGGCCGCAGCGTGTTTCACTGCGGCCCCGTTTGGGAAACATACAAGGATGCAAAGGCCGGGCGTGAAAGCCCTGAGGGCTCCGCCCGACCGTTTGCCCGTCAGCTTGCCGGTGCCTGGTCCGGTGCCAGACGCAGGTCGGAGATGGATGCCGCAATCGCCGTATAGGCGTCCAGCAGGTCCTGGCCATTGTTCACATCGAACCGGAATTGCGGCCCGCTTGCGCAATAGTTCAGGATGTCCCGGCCTGCCTGCGGAGCGTTGAAGGCCACCGTGTAGATCAGCACCTTGTCATTGTCCTTGGCATCGTCGCACTGGGCCTTGGCCTGGTCGAACGAGCTTCCGAGATTGGAGTGATAGGTGCTGTTGAACTCGCCATCTGTCATCATGATGATGATCTTCTGGGTGTCGGGCTCGTTCCACGGCAGGGGCTCGCTGTCGCTGTCAAATGCACCCCCCCAGTCGGGCGAGAGCAGGTAGCGCCCCCATGACAGGCCGAGATGGCCGGCGGTGCCACCGTTGGGCTGAAGCGCATTGATATAGTTCTTCAGCGCCGTCTCATCGGCTGTCAGCGCCATTGGCTTGGCATTGTTGCAGCTGTTGGGATTCGACCATGAGCCATCAGCGCTGTTGTAATAGGCGTCTTCGGCGGTGAGGTAGTGGCCCGACCGCGGCTTCGTGGCTTCGTCCCATTCGCTGGAATTGCGCTCATAAGTGCAGGTGTTGGTGACCGTGCGCTGGACCGTCGAGGGAACTGAGACCCATACCCAGCGGCAATACCAGCCATAACACTGGCGCACCCATTCTCCGCCTGACGTCTGGGCTTCGTACGTGCGCGTGGCCGGCTTTCCGGTGGCATATTCGAACAGGTCGCCGGCATTGACTGCGCTGGCATAGCTCACAAGCGCAATGCGGATATCGTCCGTGTCGGCTGAATTGTAGGTCAGCAGGTCTTCCACGCCCTGTTTTGCGGCCGCCTTGAGGGCTTCCATCCGCGAGGAATATTGGCTGTCACCCGACGCCCAGCTCATTGAGCCCGACACATCGAAGACCATTGCGATGTCGAGCTTGCCGACACCAAGAGTGACCGTTGATTCCACGTCGAAGGACACTTCCTCCCTGCCGATTGCCCCGGCAATCACCGTTTTCGTCGTGCAGGTCGACGCAGCGATCATGTCGAGGCCGTTGGCGCCGGATGAAATTGTCGGCGCGGTGCAGCTCATGCTGCCGGGCTGGGATTCGATCAGGGCGTTGAAATAGTTCACCAGCTGGCCTTCGATGGCCTGGTCGTCGCCGCCGGCCACTCTTTCGCGCGCGGCCGCCAGCAAAGCGGCATCTATCGCCTCGGCGGCGCGTTGCTTCGAGCTGGTCGCAATGTTGAGGTCGACAGCGACCCCGATAAGTCCGATGACAGGAAGCGCTGTGACGGCGAAGATCGGGGCGACATTGGCGCCAGTCTGCGAAATGAGTTGGCGGGTTTTCAGCCCAAGATAGCGTAGCAACATTCTGTGCCCCTTTGAGTTGATGGCATAACTGGCGTCAACTTAGAGACCAAAGGCTCAGGATGTGTTGAATTCGCGCCGCGAGTTGGTGCAAGTGCGTCAACCCGGCATTCACCATGTTGGAAATCTACGCGGATGCTGGCTGACCGGCGCGCCGGGATCGCCCCTGGGCTGGCAGTCTGTCGGACTGCGATGCATTGTGGGCGTCTGGAAAATCCGATTCGGCGGAGCAAAAAACATGCAATCCTATCTCGATCTGGTGAGCGATATCCTCGACAATGGGCATGACCGCAATGACAGGACCGGAACGGGCACGCGCGCGGTGTTTGGTCGCCAGCTGAGATTCGACCTGTCGAAGGGGTTTCCGCTGCTGACCACGAAGAAGCTCCATCTGCGCTCTATCATTGTCGAGCTGTTGTGGTTCCTGCGCGGGGACACAAATGTGCGCTGGCTGCAGGAGCAGGGCGTGAGCATCTGGGACGAGTGGGCCGATGGTTCGGGTGAACTTGGTCCGGTCTATGGTCGCCAGTGGCGCAGCTGGCCGGCGCCCGATGGCCAAGGCATCGACCAGATTGCCTGGGTGCGCGATGAGATTTGTCGCAACCCGGACTCCCGCCGGCTCGTGGTGAGCGCCTGGAACCCGGCCGATATCGAGCACATGGCGCTGCCGCCCTGCCATTGCCTGTTCCAGTTCAATGTCATGGGCGGCAAGCTCAATTGCCAGCTTTACCAGAGATCAGCCGATGTGTTTCTCGGGGTGCCGTTCAATATTGCATCATATGCCCTGCTGACCATGATGATGGCGCGCGCAACCGGGCTGGAGCCGGGTGAGTTCGTGCACACATTCGGCGATGCGCATCTGTACGCAAACCATTTCGAGCAGGCGCGGCTGCAGCTGACACGCACCCCGCGCCGCCTACCGCAGCTGATCCTGGACCCGCAAAAGCATGACCTTTTCGGCTGGTCCTATGAGGATTTCCGGCTGGAGGGCTATGAGCCCCACCCCCATATCAAGGCGCCCATCGCCGTGTGACGGGTATCGCGCGCCACTGTCGGCATGGTCGGAAAAACGCATCAGCCGTCTTTTGCCTGCTGCCAGGCCGTCCATGCATCGGCGGCATACATCAGCGACGGGCCGCCGCCCATATACACGGTCATTGACAGCGCGTCGGCAATTTCCGCATCGCTCGCGCCCAGCCGCGCAAGTGCCTTCACGTGGAAACCAATGCAGCCATCGCACTGTTTGGCCACGCCGATCGCCAGCGCGATGAGTTCCTTCATCTTCTTGTCGAGCGCGCCATCCGCCGTGGCGGCGCTTGCGAGCGCGGAGAAAGCCTGAAGCGTGTCGCCCGCAGGTTCGCGAAGGCCGGCAAGTCCCTCATTGATCGACCGGGTGATGGCGTCAAAATCCTTTGGTGCGTCAGCCATTCTGCAAGCTCCTCCTGTGGCAGTTGGACGGCAATACCGCGACAGAAGGGCATAACCGGGCGAAAGGCGCAGACGACAAACTGCCGCGCGGCAAAACGATCCGCAATCAGGCGGCTGCCGGATCGACAAGGCCGCGTTCCTCGCGTCGCCGCACCGCCCCCGACACGATCACTGCCCCGACCATCTTGCCAATCACGAACACAACCCAGTTGGCGGCGTGCAGCATCGTGCCTGCAGGCTCATCAAGGCGTATCTGGACCGCGAGGTCTGCGCCATAAAGGAAGATCGTGGTGTCAAGGGGCGCAGCCAGCGCACTGGACAGCAGGATGCGTGTGGACAGCCGGTAGCGTGTGAAAGTGAACAGGATCCAGTCTGCGGTCTCCGAGATCGCGAAGGCGAGTCCGGAAGCCAGCGCGATTACCGGCCAAGCGTAATAGAATGACCATGCGATCGCCAGCGCCATGACGACAAGGACCCACTGGCCCATCTGGCGCTGGACAAAGTCCCGGAAGACGAAGACGAGGCCGGTGACGAGCGTGAGCGGATGAAGCGAAAGGCCCTGCGAGAAGAACGGCCCGGGCTGCGCAAGCTGAATATTCGGAATCACACCAAATGACCAGTTGAGGAATGGAATAGCCAGAAAGTATACAAACGCCCAGCTGCGCCCACCTTCCCTGTATATAATATACATAGTTGTGGTGAGTCCGATTGCCACCAGAAATAAATCATCTGGTCTTCCGCCCGTCAGGAGGGCGATAGACTGTGTGATAACTTGATGCGGCAGGTCAGTAATGTTGTTTATCATGTCGAACTCAGTCAAGGAGCGGCGATTGAACTGCTTAGGAACGGTTGAGGACGCGAACGGTCGACACCAATTGTTTGCCTCGGTCGGAGCGGGGTGTATGTTTTGGAAGGCAAAATGTGATGGTCAGGGTACCCATGCGTGACATCCAGGTAAGCATCGTAGTCGCGCGCGCCCGAAATGGCGTGATCGGTGCCGCAGGTGGTCTGCCCTGGACATTGCGAGACGATCTGGCTCACTTCAAGTCCCTGACAATGGGTGCGCCGATAATCATGGGACGCCACACCTGGGAGAGCCTGCCAAACCAGCCTCTGGCGGGCCGTGAGAATATCGTCATGACCCGTAACTGGACCTATGCGGCCGAAGGTGCACGCGTCTACAGCAGTCTCACACCTGCGCTGCAGGCAGCGCGGGCAATTGCCCGGCGTCAGGATGGTGCGGAAGTCTTTGTGATCGGCGGGGCGCATGTCTACAAGGCCGCGCTGCGTGTTGCCGATTGTATCTATCTGACGGAGGTGGACGCTGCGCCCGAGGGGGATGTGATGATGCCCGCTTTTGATGAAACAGCGTTCGCAGAGGTTGAACGCCATGAATTCGCGGCAAGCGAGCGCAACGACCATGCCTTTTCGATTCGCAAGCTGTTGCGCCGGGACGCATCGTAAGACAGTCACAGCCGCTTTTCGAGCGTGCCGTATCAGGCGAACCGCTCTATTGTCGGGTCATTATCCGGGCATGGACTGCACTTCTGGCCGTCATGGCCATGCTGACCGTGTGTGGCTTTTCGGTTGAAGGGCCGAGAGGCGCGCCGGGCGATGCGATTGCGCGGCTTGAGCACACGCCGCGATGGACAGCGAACACGACCAGTCTCGTGGACGGCGGCGCGCGGGGCCTCGGCGGTGGTCTGGAATATGCTGTTGATGCGAGTGTGTGCGAGCTTCGCTTTGTCGACGGCAGTCGGTGCGTGGACATTCACGCTGCGCTTGCAGGGGCTCTGAAGCGTTGGCAGTCGGGCCATCCGGCGCTCGCTTTCACAGATGTCAGCGACGCGATTGCGCCGGCTTTTCCGCTCGCCGCCTTCGGTCGCAGCGGGCAGGGGGCGGAGATCGATTTCTTCGCGGCGAGCCCTGCTGACTTTCCCCCGTTCCGTGCCCCGCAGGTGACCGGCTACACGATCTTCTATGAGCGCCGCAGCGACACGCTGGTGCTTTCCAATGGCAGGCAGGCACCGGGCGTGGCGACAATCGAGAGCGCCGATATCAGGTTCAATGCCGCGCGCTGTTACTATATCGACCCTGCCGGGGGCCGCGCCGATTGCCTGCATTTTCCATCCGTCGCCCTGCACGAGATCGGTCACGCGCTTGCGATTGCCCATCCCGAAGAGGCCCCGCAATTCAATCTTGATACCGACAGCGAACCGGGAAACGCGATGGCGATCGATTGCGAGGATCCTGCACGCGGGCTGCGTGTCTCACCGCGCTATGATGGCGCGGCGGTTGCGATTGGCCGGGATGTGCAGGGGCCGGGGCGTTGGCTCCGGGGGCTGACCTTTGATGACCAGGCGGCGCGCGACGCGCTTTATCCCCATTGCGAGATCGAGCCGGTTGAACGCTGGGCCGGGGCCTGGGGTGCGCTTGCCTTCTCGCAGGGCGCAGCCATCACCGGGCAGGCCAGTCTCCATGAGACGAAGGCCAGAGCGGAAAATACGGCCTTGCAGGCCTGCCACGATGGCGGCGGGACGCAGTGCCGCATCGCGGCGAGCTTCCGCGATTGCTTCGCCCATGCGCGCGGCACAGGCGGGACGGGCGGATCAGCCCACTCGCCCCGCAGGGATGTGGCGCGTGTCGACGCGGTGCTGGCCTGCGCCGAGGCCGGGGGGCGAGACTGCCGGGTGCGAGGCGATATCTGCGCGTTCGAGGCGACACCCCGCGCTGTCAGTCGCTGAACAGGCTACCAAGACGCCCGGCGATCTGTGCGGTGACCACATCACTGGCAGTTTGCCTGCCGGCGAGCACGCCATTGATTTGCCCGGCCATCGTCTTGCCGCGCTCCACGCCCCACTGGTCGAACGGATTGACCCCCCACAGCCGACCGGCAAGATAGGTGCGGTGCTCGAACAGTGCGATCAGGGCGCCGAGCGCCTGCGCATTGAACTGCGTGCAGGTCAGGAAACTGGAGGGCCGCCCGCCGGCATGAACCTTCTGAGCGGCGACAGCTTCGGGCAGGCCGGGTTCCTGGCTGAGCACCTCGTCAAGGCTGCGGCCATTGGCGAGCACCTCTGCCTGTGCAAGCGCGTGGGCGGTCAGGGCACGGTTGCCTTCGGTGTCGCCATCCGGGTCGAGCGCAAGGATGAATTCGGTCGGCACGATATGCGTGCCCTGGTGAAGCCACTGGTGAAATGAGTGCTGGCCGATGGAGCCTTCCCCGCCCCAGAGGGCCGGCGCGGTTGGCATGGCGACCGGGCTGCCATCCGGGCTGACCGACTTGCCATTTGATTCCATTTCCAATTGCTGGAAATAGGCCGGCAAGAGCCGCAGGCGACGGGCATAGGCAAGCTGGGCGCGCATCGGCAGGCGCAGGATTGACGCGTTCCAGAAATCGAGAAGCGCAAGCTGGATGGCGCCATTGTCGCGCAGCGCGGCATGGCGCACATGCTCGTCCATCGCGCTGGCACCTGCCCGGAACGCGCTGAGCGTTGCGCTGCCCGCAGCGCAGGCACAGGCAAGACTTGCAGCCGACCAGATCGAGAAACGACCGCCCACGCTCAGCGGCAGGTCAAACAGCTGGCTGCTGTCCTCGCCGAGCCAGGCCAAGGCGCGTTCGCGATTGGCCGTTACCAGCGCCATGTGTGCGTGCCACTGCGTGCCGACACTCGCGGCAAGCCAGTCGCGGGCGCGCGAAAGATTGTAAAGCGTCTCCTCGGTGCCAAAGGATTTCGAGACCCCGATAACCAATGTGTGCGCAGGGTCCAGGCCGTTGAGCGCCATTTCCAGGTCATACGGGTCGAGATTGGCGCAAAAGCGCAGTGTCTTTGAGGCGGCTGGCCCGATCAGTGCGTCATCGATCAGCCGCGGGCCAAAGTCCGATCCGCCAATCCCGATATGGACAATGGCCTTGAA
>CAYXQV010000121.1:0-7621 GCA_964467505.1 uncultured Hyphomonadaceae bacterium
AACAGTTCGAGGCTGAGGGTGATGATTATCGCGCGATCATGACCAAGGCGCTGGCCGACCGGTTTGCCGAGGCGATGGCCGAGATGATGCACGCGAGAGTGCGCCGCGAGCTGTGGCCCTATGGCGCCGATGAGGCGCTTTCCACCGAAGAGCTTGTCGCCGAGAAATATCGCGGCATCCGCCCTGCGCCCGGCTATCCCGCCCAGCCCGACCATACCGAGAAGGACACGATCTTCCGCCTGCTGGAGGCCGAGGCGCGTATCGGCGTGTCGCTGACCTCCAGTTTCGCGATGGACCCCGCGCCCTCGGTCTCGGGCCTCTATCTCGCCCATCCGCAAAGCGTTTATTTCGCCGTTGGCCGCATCGAGCGCGACCAGGTCGAGGACTATGCCACCCGCAAGGGCTGGGAGATGCGCAAGGCCGAACGCTGGCTCGCGCCCATCCTGAACTATGACCCCTATGCACGCGTGGCGGCGGAGTGATGAGCAACCTCGCCAATGTCACCCTCGTCATTCCCGATTATGACGCGGCGATTGGTTTCTTTACCGGTGTGCTCGGCTTCGATCTGGTCGAGGACACGATGATGAGCAAGACCAAGCGGTTTGTCCGCGTGCGCCCGCCCGGAGGGGAAACCGCGCTGTTGCTGGCGCAGCCGAAGAGCGATGAGGAGCGCGCCGCCATCGGGCGACAGGCCGGCGGGCGGGTGGCTTTCTTCCTGCACACAGATGATTTCGAGCGCGATTTCAGCGCGTTGGAAGCCGCTGGCATCACCTTTCGCGGGGCCCCGCGCGCCGAGCCTTATGGCAAGGTCGTGGTGTTCGAGGACCCGTGGGGCAATCCCTGGGACCTTATCGCGCCGCCGCCCGCCGCAACCGGTCATTGATCGCCTCGCCCAGCCCGTGGCGCGGGATCGGGGTCACGGCGATGCGGTCATGGTTCCGGTCGAGCCAGCGCAGCATCGCAAACAGGTTGGCCGCCGCCTCGGCAAGGTTGGCCGATGGCGAGAGATTGGCCACCGCGCCCGGCACAGGGCCAAAGCCGAGCAGGGCCTCACCCTCATGCGCGCTGACCGCATCAAGCCTGAGCAGCGCACGCGGCGCATAATGGCGCGCAAGCTGGCCGGGCGCGCGCGGCGTATCCGGGTCGGCGCCGGGGCGTGCCAGCGTGACGCCGAGAAACCGCTCCAGCGCAACCGTATCGAGGCCGCCGGGCCGCAACAGCGCCGGCGGGTCGTCTGCAAATGACACGATCGTCGACTCGATGCCGACCGGGCAGCGCCCGCCATCAAGGATGAGATCGATCTTGTCGCCAAGATCGCCGGCGACATCCGAGGCCATCACCGGGCTGATCTGGCCGGAAGGATTGGCCGAGGGCGCCACCAGTGGCCCGCCGAAAGCGGTGATGAGATCATGGGCGACCGAATGGCTGGGATGGCGCAGCGCAATCGTCTCAAGGCCGGCGCGCGCCAGTTCGCAGACAGTGGCGCCGGGCGCAACTGGCAGGACGAGGGTCAGCGGGCCGGGCCAGTAGAAACCTGCGGCAAAGCCGGCAAGCCCGTCCAGCATGGCCTCGCGGCGGGCCATCTCCGGCCCGTTGACATGCGCGATCAGGGGATTGAATTGCGGCCGGCCCTTGACCTCATACAGCCGCGCGACGGCCTGCGCATTCGTGGCATCGGCGGCAAGGCCGTAAACGGTCTCGGTCGGTACGGCGACCAGCCCGCCGCCACGAAGGATTTCCGCAGCTCTGGCGATCGCGTCCGGCGTGGCTTTTTCGATCGGCGCCGTCATGGTAGCAAGGGGTGAGCCGGGCCGGGCACGGTGTCAATCACCGGTCTTGCGAACCGCTTCGAGCCTGACCTCTATAGTGATGGCATCCGACACCCAGTCAGCGCCGGGATCGCTCTGCTGGCCGATATCGAGCGCCTTCCGCGAGAGCGTCGCACGCCCCTGCAGGGTCGCGCTGTCGCCTGCGATATCCAGATTGAAGTCGAAAGGCACGGTCTGGCTCGCAGATTTGATGGTCACCTCCGCCATCGACGTGTAGCCGTCATCTGTGGCGGCAAAATCGCCCAGCGAGACATTTGCCGTCGGAAATTCCCTCACCCCGAACCATTCGCCCTGGCGAAGCGTGTCGTCATAGAGCTTCGTGCCGGTCTTGGCCGAGCCTGTCTCGACCTCCACCGAAACGCGGCTTTCGGCCAGCCTGTCGGGATCGAATGCGATGGAGGCTGTCCAGTCCTCGAACCGCCCTTCGAACCGGTTGCCTTCATGCTCGCCGGAAAACACGATCTGCGAGGCTTGCGCCACCAGCGTCCAGTTGGCCCCGTCCAGTGGCGCACTTGCCGGTGCCGGGCTGGCCGTGCGGCCTGCCAGCATCGGAACGCATGCCACGATCGCAAACACTGCAATCGCTCCGCCAAATGCTGGCAGGAAACCGCGCGCGGGCGCGGCAGGCGGCGAGGTGCGTCCGAAAAGACCCGGGATCATGCGTTTCAAAACGCCCTCCTCATCAAGAATGTCATGTTTTACCGCCCCGCCAACATGCAGGACCAGCAGGCCGATGGCCACCCAGGCGAGCTTGGAATGCACGAACTCGACCGCCCCATGACCGGTCTCGTTTGTCAGGAAGCCAACAAACGGGATGTCGGGCCAGGACACCACCCCGAACAGCACCGTGGCGACATCGAACTGATGGGCTGTCGACACATAGAGCCAGCCGGTCAGCGGCATTGCGACCATCAGGGCATAGAACCCGACATGAACGCCGTGAGAGAGCGACTTCTCCCAGCTTTTCATGGCCCCGGGCAGCGCTGGGGGTGGATTCATCACCCGCCAGCCAATGCGCGCCAGCGTCAGGGTCAGGATCGTGATCCCGATCGATTTGTGCAACTGGTAAAGGCCCTGTTTCAGAGGATTGCTGTCGGGCAGGTCTCCCATGAACCAGCCCAGGCCAATCATTCCGAGGATGGCGAGCGCAATGGCCCAGTGCAGGGCGATGGCCACGGCCGTGTAACGCGGTGAACGGCCGGTGGCAGCTTCGATCGGCTCAGAGGTCATTCAGCGCTCCCGTCACGGCGATGCCGTTCAACATAGAAGGGCCGCCATTCGCGCGCAATGCGAAACGGCGGCCCCTGATGGCAGGTGCGGTGTTTTGCCTATTCCTCTTTATCGCCTGCGTCGTCCTTTGCCGGCGCGAATTCCGCTTCGATTTCCAGTTCCACCTGCGTGCCGATCATCGGCGCATAAGTGCCAAGGCCGAATTCGGTGCGGTCGATCGTGCCGGTGGCCGAGAAACCGACCTTGCGGCCGCGCATGTTCTGGGTGCCATTATAGGTCACATCCAGTGTCACCGGCTTGGTCACGCCAAGAAAGGTGAGATCGCCTGTCACCTTGCCGGTATAGTCTCCGGTCGTCTCGATATCGGTGGAGACAAATGTGATCTCGGGAAACTCATCACCATTGAGCCAGCTGTCGCCAAGGCCCAGCTCTTCGTTCCAGGTGTCATGCTCGCTATTGGGGTGGCCTTCCTTGAAATTGCCCCGATAGTCAGTCTCGACCGATGCCGGATTGACCGTGACTGAAAGGCTGGATGCGGCCGGATCTTCCGGGTTGAAGTCGAGCATGGCGTCGAACTCGGTGAAGCGTGAAACATAGGTCGACAGGCCGAGATGGCTGACTTTCCAGACCAGCATGGCATGGGTCTTGTCCATCTCGTAGGCGCCCGATGGCACGCCTTCGAGCGTCTGTTCGGCGGTGGCGCAACCTGTTGCCAGGGCAATGGCGGCGGCGGCAGACATCAGTGAACGCATGGGGGAAACTCCTCGCGGGTTGGTTAACTCTTGTTACAAGTGACCAGATAGCACACCCTTTGAGACATGCCAGCAGCGCGCTACACTTGCGCGATGATGCACACAGGATCGTGAAGAGGCCGACACGCCATGAGCTACAATGCCCCAACTGAGGATATCGCCTTCATCCTGGACCGTGTCGCCGGACTTGGCCGGCTGCACGGACAGCCAGGCTTCGAGACCTATGACCCTGAACTCGTGGCGCCGATCCTGGAGGAAGCCGGCAAGCTGGCGCGCGACATCCTCGCACCGCTCAATGCCAGCGGCGACAAGGCCGGCGCGCAGCTGACCGAAGACGGCGTGGTGGCCGCGCCGGGCTTTGCCCAGGCCTATGGCGCATTCCGCGACGGCGGATGGATGGGGCTGGCCTTTCCCGAACGCTACGGCGGCCAGGGCCTGCCAAAGAGCCTCGCTCTGGCGGTGATGGAGATGGTCCACGCGGCCAACATGTCCTTTGGACTGTGCCCGCTGCTCAGCTTCGGCGCCATAGAGGCCCTGATCGCACATGGCACGCCGGCCCAGCAGGAAATGTTCCTTCCCCGGCTTGTATCGGGCGAATGGACCGGGACAATGAACCTGACCGAACCACAGGCCGGCTCGGATGTCGGCGCGCTCAAGACGAAAGCCGTGGCCAACGCGGACGGCAGCTATGCGATTTCGGGCCAGAAGATCTACATCACCTGGGGCGACCATGACATGGCCCCGAATATCATCCACCTCGTGCTTGCCCGCCTGCCCGGGGCGCCGGAAGGCTCGAAAGGGGTCTCGCTTTTTGTTGTGCCGAAATACCTCGTCGAGGCCGATGGCAGTCCCGGCGCGCGCAATGGCGTGGCCTGTATCGGGCTGGAGAAGAAGCTCGGCATCCATGCCAGCCCGACCTGCGTGATGGAATATGACGGCGCCACGGGCTGGCTGGTCGGCGAAGAGAACAGGGGCCTGGCCCACATGTTCACGATGATGAATTCCGCGCGGCTGAATGTCGGTCTTGAGGGCGTTGGCGTCGGTGAAGCGGCATGGCAGGCCGCATGGGCCTATGCCCGCGATCGCAAGCAGGGACACGCTGCGGGCGTCGAAGGGCCTGCCCCGATACTGCACCATGCCGATGTCCGCCGGACCCTGACGACGATGCGCGCCCGCGTGATGGCGGCGCGGTCGGTCTGCTATGCCTGCGGGGTCGCCGCCGACCTTGCCGAAACGGCACAGGCGCCGGACGCGCGCGCCGCCGCAAAGGCCCGCGAGGACCTGCTCACCCCCATCGCCAAGGCCTGGTCAACCGATATGGGTGTGGAAATCGCCAGCCTCGGCGTGCAGGTGCATGGCGGCATGGGCTTCATGGACGAGACGCTGGCCGCCCAGCTCTATCGCGACGCACGCATCGCACCGATCTATGAAGGCACAAATGGCATCCAGGCCATCGACCTGGCAGGCCGCAAGGTGGCCCGCGACGAAGGCGCGGCCATGGGCGCGATGATTGCCGATATTGGCGAAACCGTCCGCGAGGCGCGCGCGACCAATGATCCCCAGCTGGTGCAGGTGGCCGAGAGGCTGGAAGACGCTGCCGGGGCGCTGGGTTCAGCGACAGACTGGCTGGTCGAGGCCATGGGCACCGATCGGCAGACCGCGCTTGCCAGCGCGAGCGCATATCTGGAACTGGCGGGCGACGTGATTGGCGGGCATTTCCTCGCCCGCGGCGCCGTGGCCAGCCGGGACAGCGATGCGCGCCAGCGGGCACGGATGACAGCGCTTGCCGGCTTTTTTGCGGAAACAGCCCTCGCCGAAGCGCCGGGACGTGTCGCGGGGATCACACAAGGCGGCAAATTCGCCATCGGGGATGAAAGCGCCCTGTTCGATCTCGCCTGAGGGGTAAAACTGCGGCAGCTGCTGGACTTTCCACAAGCTGCGCCCGCATGGTTGGGGTATGGATATCGACGCCAATCTCGACGTGTTGTGGGCTGCCCTCGAAACGCCACCGGGCCATCACCGCCAAGCCGATGCGGACATGCCGCCATCCGGCGACGCTGGCATTTTCCAGATGCAGGACGAATTCTCGCGCAAACCGGGCCGCGCCAGCATCGACAGGCTGGAGGCAGCGTCGCTCGTAAAGCATGGCGAGCAGCCTGCCGGAACCGACGTGGAAATCGATGCCCGCCGGCGCCTGGTTTCGGCAGGGGAAATGATCGGGGAGGCGGTGACCGAAGCTGTCGCAGACCAGACCCGCCACCCCGTCTCGACTGTGGGGCGCATCACGGCTAGCTTTGATGGGCGCATCCGCTATTGCAGCGCCACCGTGGTCGCCGACAGGGTCGCCCTGACAGCCGCCCATTGCGTGTTCAGCCGCAGCGCGGACCTGACCGGCGGAAACGGCTTTGCCGACTGGGTGCTGTTCCAGCCGCAATACAAGGCGGGCACGGCAAAGGGAAACTGGGCCGGCGAGCGCGTCTATATCCTCAATGGCTGGAAGCAGCCCGCGACGGGCTCCAGTGCGGGCACCCATGATTTCGCATTCGTGCGCCTCGATGCCCCGATCGCGCATTTGACCGGAACCGCCGGCCTGCTGGCGAACACGCGCCCTGAGGGGCCTTTCACCAGCCTTGGCTATCCCCACAAACCGCGCGCAGGCTTCGAATTTGACGGGCGTTTCCTGTTTGCCACGACCGGCGAGCGGATAGAGGACGGCGCACCGCACACCACCAAGGCCCGGAACGGCCTGACCGAAGGCTCCTCGGGCGGGCCATGGTTCATGCTGGCCAATGGCGAGCTGCTGGTGGCCGGGATCAACTCGACCAAGCCCATGGACGGCGATGATCACACATGGTCGCCGCGATTTGCCAACGGCTTCCAGAAACTGCTTGCACGCGTGCTGGCCGACATGACGGGCGCGTGATGATTTCGCAACTGCGCGAGAGCCGGTGTTCGCCTGCGTCCTGCAGCACGCTTGGGGCTTTGACGAAAGGCGCGGAAAATGCATATGTGCCGGTCGTATTGCGTCGCAGCAAGGTCTTTCATGCCAGGTCAGGCGCGTGTGATACAGACAAGATGGATCGCGATTGCCGCTGAAACCGGTAATTTGCGCGGAACACGCAAAGGGAGTGACGACGCATGCTGCTCAACATGCTGAAAGCCAAACTGCATTCTGCAACCGTGACGCAGTGCGACCTTCACTATGAGGGCTCGGTCTCCATCGACCAGGACCTGCTGGAAGCCTCCGGCATCCTGCCCCATGAGCGCGTGGACATCTGGAACGTCACCAATGGTGCGCGCATCTCCACCTATGCACTCGAAGCCCCGCGTGGCTCGCGCACAATCGGCGTAAACGGCGCAGCGGCGCGCCATTTCGCCGTCGGCGACACGGTGATCATCGCCGCCTTCGCACAGATCGATGCGCAAGAGGCCAGCCAGTTCGCGCCAAATGTGGTCCTGCTTGGCACACGAAACGAGATCAAGCCGCTGGACTGAGCCCCGCGACCAACCCGAAGCCCTGCGGGTCGGGCAACCGGCAGGGCACAAATGGAAACGAAGCGCTCTAACAGGCTTTCTGAAAAACGCGTTTTCAGGTTTTCCTCGCCTGTCTGGAGCGGTCCTTCCCATCCCGACCTGAGCCGGGGTCTCGCACGTGTGGGGGCCGCAAACAGGCAGATCCCGGGTCAATCCCGGGACAGTCGGATGTCCGGGGTCGTTTCAGAAAAAGTCCCATTGGGTTTTTCTGCAACCTGTTGGTGCACTCGAAATGCACGCATCGCCTTTTGACAGGGTGAATCCGGGTCACTTGCC
>CAYXQV010000122.1:0-7599 GCA_964467505.1 uncultured Hyphomonadaceae bacterium
GATTGGCGCCGCGCTCACCCATCACATAGACGCGCAGCGCGGCATGCGGCAGCTGTGCGGCGAAATCGATGTCGAACGGGCGCTGCGACAGGGCGTCGAGATAGTCGGGGAAGCTCTCCCAGTTCCAGGGCAGGCCCTCGGTCAGCACCGGGAAGGGAATGTCCTCTACGCCCTCCATCAGCCGGATCAGCCGGTCATGGTCTGCCTCGCGGCACGGCGCAAAGCCGACCCCGCAATTGCCCATCACCGCAGTTGTCACGCCATGCTGGGAGGAGGGGGTCAGCCGGTCGCCCCATGTCACCTGCCCGTCATAATGGGTGTGGATGTCGACCACGCCGGGCGTGACGATCTGGCCGCGCGCGTCGATTTCCTCAGCGCCCTTGCCGGCGACCTGCCCCAGCGCCGTGATCTGCGCGCCATCAATGGCAATGTCGCCCTCGAATGGCGTCTCGCCGGAACCGTCATGGATGCACCCGCCGCGGATGATGAGATCATGTGTTGCCATTGCCTGTCCTCCCGAACCGATGTGGTGCCTCCGTCTTGGTGCGAGGCTGCTACAGTCATCATGGCTCAAAACATGGCGTGGTGGAAGTCCGGCAGGCTCAGACCCTGTACTCTTGTTCAAGCTCGACCGGTCCGGTCATCAGCACGTGGTCATCGCCTTCGCGCCAGTGAATGTCGAGCTCGCCGCCATCAAGGATGACAGTCGCACGCCGCGCCGTCAGTCCTGCGCGCGCCGCACAGACCAGCGCTGCACACGCACCCGTGCCGCACGCCTTTGTCAGCCCGGCCCCGCGTTCCCAGACCCGCAAGCGGATGGCCTCGCGGTCGATGACCTGGGCAAACCCGACATTGGTGCCTTCGGGGAACAGCGGATGCCATTCGACCAGCGGGCCGATGGCGGGAATGTCATAGGCTTGGACATCCTCGACAAAGAAGACCGCATGCGGATTGCCCATCGAGACAACCGCGGGCCGCGACAGGTAGGGATTGTCCATCGGACCGATCTTCACATCGACACCGCGCACATCCATTTTCTCTGACAGCGGAACATCCGCCCAGCCGAGCAATGGCGAGCCCATGTCGACGGTAATTTCGCCGCCGGGCGCCGGCCAGGCATGAAGCCGGTCGGCCAGCGTCTGTATCGTCACGCCGTCGCGCGCACCCTCGCGCATCAGCAGCCAGGCCACACAGCGCGAGGCATTCCCGCAAGCCGAGACTTCACAGCCATCGCTGTTCCAGATGCGCATGAAGGCATCCTTCTCGGCATCGCGTTCAATGGCGACCAGCTGGTCGGCATGCATCATTTCCGCGACCGAGCGCACCTGCGCCTTCGAGGGTTCGAAGGGTTGCTCGCGCGCATCGAATATCGCAAAGGCGTTGCCCGCCCCGTTCATTTTCCAGACTCTCATCCCAGGGGAAATACCCGCTTTCGCAGCGATCAGGAAGTGCCTTCAAATCGCAAACTCATCGCGGCAGGCGGGCGGCAGCAAACCAGCTCGCCACCTGCAGGGCCACGCTGGCCAGCAGGGCAGCTTCAATCAGCGGATGACGCGTGAAGAATGACAGCGCCGCAATGGCCATCGTGGCCCAGTCGATGAGTTCATTCGAGATCAGATGTCCCAATGGTCGCCGTGCACGGTAGATGTCGCGCATCGAAACGCCCCGCCAGACACGCCCCATATCCGGAGGACCGAACACGTCCTGGAGCATTTTCGGATCGGTGATGCCTGTCAGCTCGCAAAGATCGAGCGTCGTCGCCTGGCCAAGCTCGACCGCACGGCGCCGCGCGCCAGTGCCGAGCAGGCTGACAATGCCCGACAGGATCACGATCAGCGCTGCAGCTGTCGCCGCGAGGCCGTCAAAGGGGGGATAACCGCTCATCATGGCCAGTTAGAACAGTTTCCTGCGAAATGGCACCACTTGGCCGCTCGAATTTTTCATCAGGGCATGGTTCAGCGCCGCGCGATGGCCGCCCAATAGTCGAAATCGAGCAGGACCTCCGGCGCATACTTGCCGTCTTCGCCGCGCAGCGGGAAATCGCTGCAGGGGCGGTTCTTCGTGGCCACCAGCCGCAGGCGCAGCGCGCCGACCCGCTCCGACAGCTTCGCAGTGCCCAGCACCTGCGACCAGGCATAGACCGTGTCGCCGGCAAATAACGGGCCGGCATGCGTGCCGCCATTCAGCGCCAGCATCTGGCAGGCATTGCCAAGCCCGTTGAAGCTGAGTGCGCGGGCAATGGAGATCACCACCCCGCCATAGATCAGCCGCTTGCCGAAACGGCTGTCTTTCTGCGCATGCGCGTCGAAATGGACTTTCGCGGTGTTCTGGTAGAGCCGTGTCGCGATCTGGTGCTCGGCCTCCTCCACCGTCATCCCGTCGACATGGTCGATCTGTTCGCCGGTCTGGTAATCCTCGAAGCGATGCGGTGAGCCGGAGAGCGCATCGTCCCAGCCATCATAACTGGCGCCGACGGCAAGGTCGCCGGGCGCAACTGCCTCTGCCAGTTCGGGAACCACCGGGTCAGGCGTCGCAGAGGCAGGGTCGCGCTTGTGAACCATCACCCAGCGCACATAGCTCATCACCGTTTCGCCATTGGCGTCGAGCCCGCTTGTGCGTACCCAGACGACACCCGTGCGCCCGTTGGAATTCTCCTTGCGCCCGATCACTTCCGACACTGCGCGAAGCGTCTCGCCCGGATAGACTGGCCGCAGGAAGCGGCCTTCTCCATAACCCAGATTGGCCACGGCATTCAGGGAGATGTCGGGAACCGACTTGCCGAAGACGACGTGAAAGGCGAGCAGGGGATCGATTGCAAGCCCAGCGAACCCGGCCGCCTTCGCAAAGGGCGCACTGGAATAGAGCACGTGGCGGCTGCCCGTCAGCGCGCGGTAAAGGGAAATATCTCCCTCGCCCAGCGTCAGCGGCGTGGCATGGACCAGTTGCCTGCCGGGGTGGAAATCCTCGAAATAGTTTCCGGGATTGGACTTTGTCTCGGGCAAGGGCCCCTCCGTCTTGCTGCGCGGGCGCGCTGCGGCCCTGAGCCCTGCGCCAATGTTGGCAAGGGTCTAAAGACCGAAGGAGAGCGCGCTCACATCCTGCGCAAAGACTTGGACTGCTCCGCCACCGGAAATCAAGGCGGTTGCGGCATAAGGCGCCAAGACCATGCCAATCACCACCGTTGCGACCGTCCCGGCCAGGAAGCGCATCTCCGCCGACCGGATGGTCTGCATGCGCCGGTGCGGCCCGGCAATCACCAGCGGCCAGACGAAAACCAGCAGGACGGCCAGCAAGGCGAACAGTGTCGCAAGAATGATCAGAACAGTCATATCCCCGTCTCCCGGACCCGCTTCGACTATCTCAGTAGCAAGCGCGGATTTCCGCGCCGTTTCCCTGATCCCTTCAATTTCAATCATTCGCCATGCGCCCGGAGTGCGCCGGTAAGGAAGGCCTTCTTGCGGCTGTCACAAAGGCCGGCTAGGTGTGAACTCGCTCATTGAGAGGAGACGGTTTCATGGGTTCGCTCCGGCTTTGCCTGATTGCCTGTTTCACCGCCATGCTGGCCGCATGCGGCGACAGCCAGCTTCGCCAGTTCGATGGCGTTGAGGTGCCGCCGCCGCCGCCGCTTGGTAATGCTGACCGTATCCGCATCGTCGGCTCATCGACGGTCGCCCCCTTCTCGACGACAGTTGCCGAACAGTTCGGCGCAGCCACCCGCCACGCCACGCCAATTGTCGAATCGACGGGAACCGGTGGCGGTTTCAAGGCCTTCTGCCAGGCGGTCGGCCCGAAACAGCCCTCGGTCTCGAACGCTTCGCGAAAGATCAAGCCGTCGGAAATCGAGCTGTGCCGCGAGGCAGGGATTACCGAACTTGTCGAGGTCAAGATCGGCTTTGACGGGATCGTGCTGGCCAATTCGAAAACCGGCCCGCTCTATGATGTCACCAAGGAAGAGATCTATCGCGCGCTCGCTGACCAGTTGCCAGATGGCGAGGGCGGTTGGATTGCCAATCCCTATACGAGCTGGTCGGAGATTTCACCGGACCTGCCCGACGCCGACATCCTCGTTTACGGCCCGCCGCCAACCTCGGGCACACGCGATGCTTTTGTCGAGATTGCGATGGAGGGCGGCGCAAAGGAGCTGCCAGCCCTGGCGCAACTGGAAAAGCAGGACGGCGATGCCTTCAAAAGGCGTGCTCACACCATCCGTACAGATGGCGCCTGGGTCGACAGCGGCGAAAATGACACCCAGATCATCCAGACGCTGATCAAGAACCCCGCCGCGCTCGGCGTGCTCGGTTTTTCCTTCCTGGAACAGAATGGCGACCGGGTGAAAGCGTCTGATGTCGGCGGCGTTACGCCGAGTTTCGAGAATATTGCCAGCGGCGACTACAAGGTGTCACGCTCGATGTATTTCTACGTCAAGAAACAGAATGTGCCGCTGGTGCCGGGCCTGACCGATTTCATCGAGGAGTTCACCCTCGAAGATGCCTGGGGACCGGAGGGCTATCTTGCCGAAAAGGGTCTCATTCCGCTGCCCGCCGCTGCCCGCCAGAGCGTGCGCACCCATGCCCTGGAATTGCGCACGCTCGATATTTCAGGCTGAAAACGCTTTTCAGGACTTGCCGGGAACCGCGAACGGGTGCCCGCCAGACAGTCCGCCACAAACCGGCAGGGCCTGTCCATTGACATAGGACGCCTCGTCACTCGCCAGGAAAAGCGCAGCCTCGGCGATTTCAGAGGCCACACCATAGCGCTGCAGGGGATTGATCTGGCCGAGCTTGTGTTGCGAACCGCGCTCGCGCGCCATGTCGAAAATCGGCTGGGTCATGCCCGTCTCGATCAGGCCGGGACAGATCGCATTCACCCTGACACCCGTGCCGAACAACTGGTAGGCCAGCGTCTGGGCAAGGCTGACAACACCTGCCTTGGATGCAGAATAGGCCGGCGAGCCCGCATTCGAACGCAGCGCTGCGACTGATGCCGTCATGATGATCGAGCCGTGCCCCTGCGCGATCATGTGCGGCGCCGCCTTCTGTGCCAGCAGGAACGGCCCGATCGTGTTGACGCGCAGGATCTCGGCAAACAGGTCCGGAGTGATTTCGGCAAGACCGCCCGCACCGCCCGAAATACCCGCATTTGCATAAGTGATATCAAGCCCGCCAAAATGCTCGCGCGCAAAATCGACAAGACCCGCCACATCGTCCTCATCGCCTGCATCGCCCGCCTTCGACACCAGCGCATCGCCGGCATCGGCAAGGCTGAGCGTTTCGCCAAGCCCGGCCTCGTCG
The DNA here is from genome assembly GCA_964467505.1 of uncultured Hyphomonadaceae bacterium. Classification (GTDB taxonomy): domain Bacteria; phylum Pseudomonadota; class Alphaproteobacteria; order Caulobacterales; family Hyphomonadaceae; genus UBA5336. The sequence continues at coordinate 5,292 of CAYXQV010000122.1, forward strand.
CGGTCGCTCGCCACGACCCTGGCACCTTCACGCAGAAAGGCCAGCACGCTCGCGCGGCCAATGCCGCTGCCTGCCCCGGTCACGATCGCGGTCTTTCCCGACAGACGTGTGCCCATCTGAGCCATTTGCATCTCCTTGCATATTTCTTGTCATGGTGGCTTTCAGCATAGACCCGATTGCCCTGCGCCAGGCAAGCGCAGCTTGGCTGGGCCTATTCCTCGACCAGCGCGCCGTACAGCTCCGGCCGGCGGTCGCGGAAGAAGCCCCAGGCCGCACGCTCGCGCGCAATCTCGTCAAGATCGAAGCGCGCCTTGATGATGGCCGTCTCGCTGCGCCCGGCCTCGTCGACCACTTCGCCTGCCGCATCGCAGATGAAGCTCGTTCCGTAAAAGGCCTGGCCGGCCTCGGTGCCGATACGGTTGGCCGCACAGACCGGAACCGTGTTGACAACGGCATGGCCCAGCATTGCCCGGCGCCAGCGCGCGGCGGTATCCTCGTCCGGGGCCTGTGGTTCGGCCCCGATTGCGGTGGGATAAAGCAGTGCTTCGGCCCCCATAAGCATCATCGCGCGCGCCGCCTCGGGAAACCACTGGTCCCAGCAAATCCCGACACCGATGCGGCCCTTCTTGGTGTCCCAGACGCGAAAGCCTGTCCGGCCGGGACGGAAATGGAATTTCTCCTGGTAGCCGGGACCATCGGGAATGTGGCTCTTGCGATAGACGCCAAGCGCGGCCCCGTCGGCATCGATCATCACCACCGAATTGTAGAAATGCGGGCCGTCGCGCTCGAAGATTGAGACCGGCAGCACCACGCCAAGCTCGCCAGCCAGCTGCGAGAGCGCGGCAACCGCCGGATGGCCGCGCCATTCATGGGCAAGCGCGAAATGCGCCTCGTCCTGCGTCTTGCAGAAATAGGGGCCGGTAAACAGTTCCGGAAGCAGGATGATGTCTGAGCCCTCGCGAGCGGCCTGCCGGACAAGCGCAATGGCCTCGGCGAGCGGGTCGCCGGCCTCGCCCGGCGCAAACTGTATCGCCGCTAGGGTCAGTGGCCGTGTCATCTGAAAATGTCTCCTTCGCCAGGTGCGGGCACATGGCAGGTCATGCAGTGAAAGCTGCCCCCGCCCGAGAGGATCGCGCGTGAGCCCAGCCGCTGCACATGTGCGCCGCGATAGGCGCGCGCAAGGGCGTCATCGACACGCCGGTCAGGCTCATCGCCATAGGCCGGGCAGATGACGGTCCCATTGGTGATCACGAAATTCATATGGCTGGCCGCAAGCACCGCGCCATCCTCGCCATGCACACGCCCCGGAGAGGGTAGCAAGGTGACCTCCAGACCGGCCGCGCGCAGCGTGTTCTCGATCTCGCCAAGCCGGTCGCCATTGGGATCGTCCGGTCCTGCCGGGCTCTGGCAAAGGACGCGGCCCTCACCATGGAAACGTGCGAGATTGTCGACATGTCCGTCAGTATGGTCGTTGACGAGGCCCCGTTCCAGCCAGATGACACGGCGCGCGCCCAGGACGGCTTCGAACAGGCGCTCATAATCGACCTCGCTCCAGCCGGGGTTGCGGTTCGGGTTTAGCAGGCATTGGCGCGTGGTGATCACGGTCCCGGCGCCGTCATGCTCAAGCGCCCCGCCTTCGAGCACGACGTCATGAACCTGCAGCTCGCCAGCCTGCGCGGCGGCGATCGCCCTGGCGGTGTCGCGGTCGCCGGGCATGTCGAACTTGCCGCCCCAGCCATTGAACCTGAAGCAGTGGGCGACCTGCCCGCCAGCCTGAAAACCGGTGAAGACCGGGCCGGTATCGCGCAGCCAGATATCACCGGTGGGGATACGTTCAATGGCTACAGTGCCAGCGCCGAGACATGCGCGCGCGGCCGCTGCAGCCTCATCGTCACCGACAGCCAGGCGCACGCGGACATATGGCGAAACAGCGCGCACGAAAGCTGCGATCTCGGCGCGCGCCGCCGCGAATGCCTCGCCCCATTCACCGGGCAGGCGCGGCCAGCCAACCCAGAGGGAAGATTGCGGGGCCCATTCGGGCGGGGCGGGTTGCGGATAAGGCACGGTCATAGCCGCGCGCCATGCCACAGCTTGCGTGCTCACGCCAGCGAAGCGGGCGGTCAGAATAAAACAGCCCTGAGCTCCGCGCCATGTGAGCGCAGCGATACGGTATCAGACAAAACAGCCCTGAGCGCGACCCATCGCGGAGCCTCAGGCGCAGCGGGGGTCAAAACAACACAGCCCTGAGCCCGTTTCATGTGAGCGAAGCGATACGGAAACCACAGAAAAAGAACGGCCCCGCAATATG
>CAYXQV010000123.1:0-7575 GCA_964467505.1 uncultured Hyphomonadaceae bacterium
CTGGGCACGGCGCTCGCACTGATGCTGCTTTATATCTGGTTCCGGTTCGACAAGGAATATTCCCTCGGCGCGGTCGCCGCGCTTGCCCATGACGTGATCATCACAATGGGCATGTTTTCTCTGGTGCAACTCGAATTTGACCTGACAACGATTGCGGCGCTCCTGACGATCATCGGCTATTCGATGAATGACACGGTGGTCGTCTTTGACCGGGTACGCGAGGAATTGCGCAAATACAAGAAGATGCCGCTCGGCGAGGTGATTGACCTGGCGCTCAACGGAACGCTTTCGCGCACCCTGCTCACATCGGGCACGACACTGCTTGCGCTGCTCGCCATCTTCTTCCTTGGCGGCCCGGTACTTCGGGGCATGAGCTTTGCGCTGATCTTCGGGGTGGTTATCGGGACCTATTCCTCGATTTTCGTGGCTTCTTCGATCCTGCGCACGCTCGGGGTTGCGCGTGAGAAGCGGGCACCGGAGGACATACCCGGCTTTCAGGGCGCACCCTGAGAGCACGATTTCTGACTTTTGAGTTCAGGAATGATCATTCTTCTGGCCGCGCCTTGTTGTTTCCTGTCTGATATATGAATAGTTATTCAGTCAGGCAGACGCCGGGTTATGCAGATGGATATGCGAATTGCCAGAGTCTGGGCCGACCAGTTCCTTCTGGATGCCAACGCGGCTGTCATCCGCGCACTCACCGAAAAATGCCGGCTGCGCAAACTGGCCGACCGGGATGTCCTGATCGAACAGGGCGCAGCAGACAGTTCGGTTTTCCTTCTGATTGCCGGTGCGGCAAGGGTGGTTCGCTGGTCGCTTGAGGGCAACGAGATCTGGTTGTCGAACCTGCATGCCGGCGCAATTGTCGGCGAGACAGCAGCGCTGATCAGTTCGCCGCGCACTTCGGCCGTGATTGCGGATGGCCCGCTGGTTGCCGCACAGATGTATGGCGACGATTTTCTTGGCCTGCTCGAGACATGGCCGATCCTGTCGCTGGCGCTCAATCGCATGCTTGCAAGGCGTGTGAAGGAGACGTCGGACCAACTCGTCAACAGTCTGACGCTGGAGGTTTGCGACCGGTTCTATGCCCACCTTGTCGCTCTGTCCGAGCCCGCCGATGATGGCGCGGTTTACCGGATCGTGCGCAAGATGCCGACCGTGACGTCGATCAGCCGGGAGATCCATGCCACGCGCGAGGCCACGTCGCGTGCAAAAACCAGGCTTCTGGGACAGGGCGATATTCTCAGTCGGGAGGATGGAACTTTCATCATTCATACCCGGCGCCGCAGTTCGGTCTGAAGGGGCCGATGCAGGGTTCGACTTTGCTCACCAACCGGCTAAGATGACTCGAATTCAGGGAATACAGGCGGTACGGGGAGGTTTCGCTCATGGTCATGTTTATTGCCGGACTTGTGCTTTTTTTCGGGGCGCACCTTTTTTCTGCATTTCGCTCGCGCGTTGCCGCAGGCGACCTGCGTGAACAGATTGGCTATGGGCCGTATATGGGCCTCTACAGCCTTGTGGCGATTGCGGGGCTGGTGCTGATCGTCATGGGGTATGGGGCGATGCGCCCGTCCGTGGTTCTCTATCAGCCGCCGGCCTGGGGCGCGCATCTCAATTACCTGTTGATGCTGGCGGCCCTGATCATCCTGGCATCGGCCTATCTGCCGACCGGTTATATCGCCCGAACGCTGAAGCACCCGATGCTGGTGGCAATCAAGATCTGGGCGCTTGGCCATCTCCTGGCCAATGGTGAGCTCAACTCCGTGATCCTGTTCGCGGCCTTCCTGGCCTATGGCGTCATCGACCGCATTGCCGTGAAGCGGCGCGGCGATGCCGGGGCTGGTGCGGTGGCCCGTCCGAGCCTTGCCGGCGATGGCGCGGCGGTGATTGTCGGGACAGGCGCCTATATCGCCATCCTTTTATTGCTGCATCCTGCCTTGTTCGGCGTGGCAGTCTGGCCGCCGACGGCCTGACAGGCTGCGCACGCAGGGCGATCAGGCTTTTGGCTTTCGTCCCTTTTCCATGATCTCGTCAACCGCGCGCAGGCCGTCGCTTTCGGGATGTGAGCCGCTGATCTCAGCTGCCTTCTGTTCCCATAGCCGCTTCTGGTAGCGGTTGGTGATGATGTCGGTGACCACCAGGACGAAGACAACGAGATAGAAGGAGGATTTCGACATCGCCTCGATCGGATAGGTAAACAGGGTCAGGTGCGCGATATGCGCGCCTTCGGTCACCAGGAGGGCGCCGACGAGGAAGAGGATGAACAGGCCGAGCACCTCATACATGCGGTTGCGCTTGAGAAAGTCGGCGACATAATCGGCCATCAGCAGCATCAATATGCCTGAGGCGATGATCGCGATGGCCATGATCCAGACCTGGTAATCCTTGCCGGGCTCGCAGCCGACAGCGCCTGCCACCGGGTTGGCGATGAGATCTGCCTTGCACTGGGTGACAGTGCCTTCAAATGTGCCGAGCAGCGCACCCGAAGCATCGATCACACGCGCCACTTCCTCATTGGCAATCGCCATGGCCGACAGGATCGAGTCGAAGGAAAAGACGAGGTTCATCGCCACGATCATCAGGATGGCCTGCGTGACGGACTTGCCCGCGCCACCCTCGGAATGCTCGATATGCTCGACCGAAAGCAGGTGGGTGATCTCCTTGACGGCCGTGTAGATGATGAAACCGCCACCGGCCAGCGTCACAAGGCTTTGGAAGGTGAACTCACCTTCGATAAATCCGGAAAGATGTATCGCGAACAGCGGCTCTGCGAGCAGCGTGAAAATGTTCACGATGATGACCAGGAGCACGACCCGGAAAAGCACGGCCAGCCCAATGCCCCAGCGCCGGACCATGGCCGCGTTCTTCTCGCCGGTGCGCTTGGACTCGATGGAGATATAGAGCAGGTTGTCAAAGCCGAGCACGGCCTGCAGCATCAACAGCATGAGCAGCGTGAAAAATCCGCTCGGCGAAAACACTTCGGCAAAGATCTCGGCCATCAAACCGGCTCCCCCATGTCGCTTGGCCATCGCACCGCACGAGGCCCGATGACAGGCATAGGGCAGTTTGCGAGGGTTTTTCAATCAGGCAAGTTCAGTGGCGGCGGCCTTTGTCGTGCGTGACTGACCGCCAGCCAGGTGTGCAGCGCCGCGCGAGATTGCGTGAGGATCCCCCGCGCAGCTTCGATAGCGTCAGGCCGATTTTTCCTCTTCGATCCACGCTTCGACCTGCTCTTGGAGAATCGCCAGCGGAAGCGGGCCGCTCTCCAGGATGACATCGTGGAAGGCGCGAATGTCGAATGCCTCGCCAAGTTCGGCGCGCGCATGCTCGCGAAGCTGGAGGATTTTCAGCATCCCGATCTTGTAGGCCGTCGCCTGGCCGGGCATCACGATGTAGCGGTCAATGGCCTTGCGGGCATCACCTTCGGGATTGGGCGTGTTGTCGAGCAGCCATTGTGTCGCCTCCTCGCGGGTCCATTGCTTTTCGTGCAGGCCGGTGTCGACGACGAGCCGGGCCGCGCGCCAGAGCTCCATGGCAAGGCGACCAAAGTCGGAATAGGGATCCTGATAAAAGCCCATCTCCTTGGGCAGGTATTCGGTGTAAAGCCCCCAGCCTTCGGTATAGGCGGTCACGCCGGAGAAGCGGCGGAAACTTGGAATGCCTTCGAGTTCCTGCTGGATCGCAAGCTGCATATGGTGGCCGGGAATGCCTTCATGATAGGCCAGCGCCTCCATCTGGTAGGTCGGCATGTCGGCCATGTCGTAGAGATTGGCGTAATAGATGCCGGGGCGTGAGCCGTCCGGCGAGGGGCGCTGGTAGAAAGCCTTGCCTGCAGATTTCTCCCGGAACGGCTCGACACGCTTGACGATCATGTCGGCCTTGGGAAAGCGGTTGAAGACTTCCGGCAGGCGGGTGCGCATCGTATCGATCAGCGCCTTGGCTTCGGCCAGGTATTGCGCGCGGCCCTCCGGCGTCCCCGGCTTGTAGAATTGCGGGTCAGTGCGCATGAATTCGAAGAATTCCTGCAGCGTGCCGTCAAAGCCGACTTGTCCCATGATTTCGCGCATTTCGGCGTGAATCCGCTCTGTTTCCTGAAGGCCGAGCTGGTGGATTTCGGCTGCCGTCATGTCGGTGGTGGTGCGTGCCGCAAGCCGGCTCTCATAATAGGCTTCGCCATTGGGAAGCTTCCAGACGCCGTCCTTTGTGGTGGCAGTGGCCTTGTGTGCCTTCATGACATCGATCAGTTCGCGATAGGCCGGGCCAACCTCCTTGCGCAGCACATCGCCGGCCAGATCGAGCATTTCGCTGGCACGCTGCTGGCTGAGTTCGTCCTTCTCAACGAGCGCGTCGAGCTTGCCGGCGAAATCGGCATACAGCGTCGAGGGATTGTCCTTGCCGTCGTTGAACGGATAGCCTGCCAGCAGGTTTTCAGCGTCGGAAATGATGTAGTCATAGACAAATTCCGGGGGCTGGATCCCGCGCTGATAGGCGTCCCTGGCGATCTTCAGGTTCTCGCCGAGATAGTCCGGAACGCCCGCAAGCCGGTCGATATAGGCGCGCGCATCGCTCTGGCTGGCGATACGGTGCTGGTTGATCATGAAGGCGGGGATCTGGCTTTGCACACCGAACATCTGGTTGAAGGTGTAGCCATGATATCGGAACGGCCAGTCGGCTTCGGCGCGCTCCAGCTCGTATTCAGCCATGCGCCAGGATAGTTTTGCCTGTGGGTCAAGTTTCTCGAAGTCGAAACGCTGCTTCATTTCGGCGACCGCCTCGCGCTGCAATTCCAGCTCCTTCTTCTGGAACGCCATGGAAGCATCATCCCATTTGCCATAATCGTCCTTGATGCCGAGATAGGTCTGGAAAATCGGGCTGCGGGCCACGGTTTCGTCGAATTTTTCCTCGAAAAATGCGTTGATGGCTGCGGTCTCGCTGATGTCCGGCTCGGATGCTGTCGAGACCGGCACCGTATCGGCCGCCCCGGCCGTGGTCGGCGCGGTGCCTTGCGGCGCCTCGTTCTGAAGCGCCTGACAACCGCCGAGCAGGAGAAGAGCGAATATTGAAGTGGCCGTGATGCGCATGACAGGACGTCTCCCTCAGGATTCAGATTGCGGAATTATGACTTCAGTCATAACGTCTTTTTCGTGTTCATTAACCTTTCGATGCGAATGTGACAACGTAAGCTGATCATGGAGCGCACGTATCCGCGTCTGGTCAGGCATGTCCCCGGTGGCGTGCGAATCAATCCATAAGGCTGAGGATTGGCAGGAGTTTGCTGGCGATGGATGAGCGCAAGGTGGTGAGCGTACCCGACGATGGTGCCGAATTGACGGACATGACGCCGCGCGCGCACGGATTTGATCCGTTGCAGGCGCTGTTCTGGGGCTGCCTGATGCTGGCCGTGGCGGCCGCTACGGTGGCGATTGCCTGGCCCTCGGCTGTCGGGGCGACGGGGCCCATCCTGCTGATCGCGATGGCTGCAGGCGGCATGGTCTTGCTGCTCTGGATGATGCGCGGGGCGGGGCGTCGTCTCGGCCTGTTCCCCGAGCGTGGGGCTGCCGCGCAGGCAGCAGCCGCTTCGAAACCACGTTTCCAGTGGATCGAAGCGCTTGATGAGGCGGTGCTCGTGGCTGATCGCGGCGGTGCGCCGGTGGCGGCGAATGCAACCTACAAATCGCTCATGGAACTCGCGCTTGCGCGGCCGGGCGATGATGATGGCGTGGTTTCGGTCGATCGTCTTTTCGGCGCAAGTCCCGGGATTTCCGCGCCCGTCTATCGGCTGGCCAAGGCGGCACGGGCAGGTGAGGCGCGCCGCGAGATCCTGCCCCCGATTGCGCTGGGCGCTGACGGCCTTCCTGCGCAGTATGAGATTGGCGTGTCGAGCTTGCCAAGGGGGCATATTCTCTGGCGCCTGCGGCGGATTGCAGGAAACGGCGAGGCCACCGGCGCTGCCGACCTCAAATCGCTTTATGTCGAAGAAGCGCCGATGGGCTTTTTCGTCGCACGGCCCGATGGTGCGATTTCCTATGCCAATTCCTGGATGCGGGAACTGCTTGGCCTGCCCGAAGGCCTGGAAGGTGTGCGCGCCGACGACATCATGCGCCCGGAATTCGTCAAGCTCCTGTCACGCGACCGCAAGTCGGGTGCGCCGGGCCGCGCCGAGATCATGCTGCGCGCGCGCGATGGGGTCGAGGTGCCGGTCACGGCCGTGACCACCTGGACGGGCAAGGGCGTCTCGGCGCATGGGCGCATCCTTGTGCTGGCCAACCAGCAGACATATGCCGGTGAGCGGCTGACCGCGACCTTGGCGAGCCGCCCGCCGCGCGTGGATGGCGACCCGATGTTCGACGATGCGCCCTTCGGCGCGGTCCGCCTGCAGGGTGATTCAGTCGACAGTGCGGTGATCCTGGATGCCAACCGCGCGCTGATGTCCCTGTCGGAAGGCAAGGCGGCGCCCGGCGGTTGTTTCTCGGACCTGTTTGCTGCCGGAGACGGGCGCGAGGAACTTTCCAGGACGCTGCTTGATGCCATTGACAAGCCGGTCGGCCTGCAAATGGCCGGCGATGAGACGCGGCATGTGAATGTCTTTGTCACCCTCGATCCGCAGGGGCACCCCTCGGTGGCTTATGTCATCGACATGACCGAGCAGAAACAGCTGGAGCTGCGCCTCGCCCAAGGCGAAAAGATGCAGGCCATCGGACAGCTCGCCGGCGGCATCGCGCATGATTTCAACAATGTGCTGACCGGCATCATGCTGAACACCGACACGCTGGTCACGCGCCACCCGGTTGGCGATCCCTCCTATCAGAACCTGAAATCGATCCACGAATTTGCTGTTCGCGCCCGTGATCTGGTCCGCATGCTGCTGGCTTATGCGCGCCAGCAGACCTTCAAGTCCGAGGTGATGAGCGTCACCGACTTCCTGTCGGAATTCTCCATTCTCCTGCGCCAGATCCTCGATGAACGTATCGAGCTTGACATCAAGCATGGCCGCGACCTGCCGGCGATCAAGGCCGACAAGAACCAGCTCGAAACGGCCATCATCAACCTGGCCACGAATGCGCGCGATGCGATGCTCAAGCACAATCCGGGTGGCAAACTGACCATTCGCACCCGTTCGGCCACTGCCGAAGAGGCGCATGCAAAGGGTTTCGGTTTCGTCGAGCAGGGCGACTACATGCTGATCGAGGTGGAAGACACCGGTCACGGCATCCCGGCGAGCACGATGGACAAGATCTTCCAGCCCTTCTTCACAACCAAGGAAGTGGGCGTGGGCACGGGGCTTGGTCTTTCCACCGTCTATGGCATCATCAAGCAGTCGGGCGGCTATATCTGCCCGATCTCGGAAGTCGGCAAGGGCACGGTTTTCCAGATCTACCTGCCGGCCCTGTCGGCCGATGAACTGCCCGAGGAAGAGCCCGACCATGTGGCCCTGCCGCCAGTGGCCGCCCAGCCGGTGGACATGTCCGGGCGTGGGCGCATCCTGCTGGTCGAGGACGAGGATGGTGTGCGCGGCATCGCGGCATCGCTGCTCAAGTCACGTGGCTATGAGGTCGAACAGGCCTGCGATGG
>CAYXQV010000124.1:0-7516 GCA_964467505.1 uncultured Hyphomonadaceae bacterium
CCGGCGTCAGGGTCTGGTGGGACGCGGCAAGCGCTGCGGTCTGGGCGCTTTGCAGAATGGCGCGCGTGCGCTCTGTATAGGACTCGATATTCATGTGTCATCCCCTTTCGAAGGCAGACTGATGTCCCGCCGGCACTTGCCGCACGGAAGCTGTGGCTTTGTCTGGTGCCCCGCTCAGCAGCGGCACCACTCCTTACGAGGTGGGTGCAGTTTCACGACGCGCAAGTGGCCTTGCGCGCCGGTTGCCGCGGTCGCACGCAGGAACGAATGGAAAACGTCGAGGGCGGATCGTTAACTTCCTGTTTACAATAAAGGTCTTGCATCGGAACAAAGGGGGTATATAAATGCCGGGACAGAACGGAGAAAGAACATGCATCGCCCCGAACGCTTCCGCGGACAATCTGGAAAAGCCTATGAATTTCGCAATGCAGACGCTGGCAACGCCTGGTTCCGCGGCAAGGGGCTTGCCCTTTTCGCCTCGGCGGATGGCCATGGCTGGCGGATCATCCGCATCGCCGAGTTGCGCGGTGTCGAAGACGATATCCAGCCATTGTGGGCCCAGCGCGATGCCGCACGCTATGGCGCCGAAACGGTGCTGGTCCTCGACGAGGCCGATGCAGAAACACGGCGCGCGATCCGCAACGACCTTGAAGCCGGGCTCAGCCCACTATGGACCAGCAGGGATTTCGGTATGGCCGCATGATTTGGCAGGGGCCTTGCGGGGTGCTTGCCGCATGCCCTGCAGCCCATGCCCGATCAGGCCAATGCCTGGACGATCGCCTTGAACAGGGCGTCCTTGCGCCTTTCCATGTCTGGCAGCTCTTCATAAGCCACCAGCATCGGATGGGTTTTCCTGTCGGCGTCCTTGACCTCGCCCCAGACCCAGCCATCGCGCTTTTTCTGGGCCATCCACTGGTCATGCTGGGCGCTGTGCGGGGCTTCGGGATGGTCGAGCGTGAACTCGACGCTCTCGCGGGTGGAGTCGCGCATCCAGGCGGGCGCGCGGTTCCAGTGCGGGATACTGTCCTGGCCATGGGCCGCAGCCCAGGCGCGGACGGCTTCATGCACAGTGCGCGAAATTGCAGCAATGCGCTCGTCATCGATTGAATGTGTCATGCAATACTCCTCCAGTCGGAAATCACCTGGAGCATGGCCGGATCGATCCAGGCTGCCGAATTGTTCTCCATTGCAAACTGGCCTGCATTGGGTCCGGTTCCATACGCGTGCACACCAATCACGGTCGGGAGCCCATCATCGTCGAGGACGTAGACCGGCGCGCCGCTCTGGCCGGCAAATGTGTCAGCCGGATAATAGACACGCCCGTCATGAACCTCGCTGATCGGCGTGGCATGATGCCATTGCTCGGCCGCGTAAAGCTGCTCGCCTGTCGCAGTCTGCGTGACCTTGTCGCCCGGATATCCGGTGACATGCGCCCAGCGCCGGCGCAAATCCTCAGGCGCGCGCACGCCGACCCGGAACCATCCCAATGTTTCCCCGACCGGCGAATTGAGATGGATCGCACCAACATCGAAGCGCGGATTGAAACCGTTCGACCAGTTGGAATGAAGCGAGATCCTCTCGGCATGCACAGGACCGAGCTGCTTGGCAAATGGCTCGCGCGGCCCGGCGCGGCCCGGACGCACCTCGATCGCGGTCGGGTCGGGAAAGCCCGGCCCCGGCATCACGCAATGCCCCGCTGTCAGCAGGATCCTCTGGCCAATAAGAAAGCCTGTGCCTGCGGTGGGCGCCATGTTCGGCCAGTGGACCGTGAGCGCGCATATCATCCGGAACGGATCGCTGGAGGTTTCGTGAATCTGCGTGCGGTTGTCATCGCCGATCACCGACTCAAAGCCCTGTGTGCGGGCACGGAATGCATCGAGATCGCCGTGGAACTTGCCCGCATGGAGGTGGCGTGAATAAATCTCCGGACTGTCCTGGGGCATTGCCACCGGATGACCCGGTATCTCGAGCGCGGGTGGCGTTGCCGGTGCGGCGTCCTGCGGCTCGGCCGGCGGCGCGCCGATCTTCCTGCCGAACACGGGCGCTGCGCCCTCCATACCGGAGCGGTGCTCGGGCGCGCGAGGTGTCGGCGTTGCGCCGGCATCGGCGAACACACCTTTCACCGCGCCATAGGCCGATGTCGGCAGGCTGACCCATTCGCCCTGCGGCTCGGTGGGCGCGCTCCCGGTCTCACCCGGCGCCTGCGGCCCGGCATCTGCCTCTGGGGCACTTTCGTCGGCCTTGACGCTCGCCTTTGCGATCGCCGCGATGATCGATGGCAGCCAGATCCCCTCATTGGCCTCATAACTGCCGTCCTTGGGAGCCAGGCGCCTGCAATTTGGCTGGCCGCGATGATGAATGCCGACAAGCGTCCAGTCGCCAGCACTGAAAACAGGACTGCCCGAACTGCCGGGCATGCTCGGCGTGCGATAATGCAGGCGGACCGGGCGACCATCGGGTCTGCGGGCCGGGTCGGGAGCGGTTCCCGGATCGCACGCGTCATGGTCGAGCAGCAATTCGTCGCCAAAGGAAAACTGCAAATCCTCGCCGCCCGGAAAGCCGAGAATGACCACATGCATGCCGGCCCCATCGACCCCGACATGCGGGCGCGGCGGCAGGTATTCGGACACATCATCGGGCCCCAGCGGCGCGGCGACTTTGGGAAGTTCCGAGCGCGGCTTGAGTATGGCGACATCATGGGCGCGCTCGCCCGAACGCCAGAGCACACCTTCGAACAGCACAGGATGCTCGGTTTCGGCCTGGCGTATCGGGTCATATTCGATGAAATTCGCCCGGCAGCGACGATACGAGCTCGACAGGGCACCATCCATCTGGCTGACGACATGGTGGTTGCTGACAATCAGCAACTGCCCGGCCCATGCTTCATTCAGGACTTCACCGCGTATCACGAAACCTGTGCCCATCCGGCGCCAACGACCTTCATGCAGCGCCTCGATCGCGCAGATGCTCCGTGAACGGCGGATTGCGCCGGCAATCCGGCGGACATCGACCATGCGGCCTTCCGTACGGGTGGCGCGCCGCTTCTCGAAATAGGCTTCGAAGCCATCATTGCCGCCGGAGTCTTCGTGGGTTTTCTCTTCCAGATCCTGCTCGATCAGTTCCGCCTCGACCGGGCTGAGGACCACGCTCTCGGTCTGGATATCGCTGGTCGACGTGCCGCCAGACCGGGGTTCGAGATTGATCAGTGCAGTCTTCAGCAGCCGGACCAGCTTGCCGCCGGCGTCCTGTTTGCGCCCGTCAAATTCCCAGACCTCTTCGAGCTGGCGCAGCGAGGATCCGATCTCGAACGCATCGGCTGCACGAAGGCCGGCATAGGCGCCGTAGCACAGCGCCGCATCATCCATCAGGTCGAGGACCAGATAGGCCTCGCCACAGGTGGCAAGGGTCCAGACATCGCCGCCACCCCCGCCTGCGGGCGCGAGTGCGCCGCGAAGATCATCCTCGTGGATACGCAGGATCTCCCCGGCGATTTCGCGCGCGATTTCCCGGTTCGCCCAGGAATAGTCACCGGGGCGCCCTTCTGCGCCATCGCGCACGCCGCGCATGATGAGCGACGCCGCGTTGACCGCATGGTAGGTCGTGGACGGGCCCGGATTGCGCCGCCACACGCCAAGATAGGTCTCCACGGCGGCTTCAAGGTCCTGTGAATCTGGCAGTGGCGGCGTTTCGGGATCATGACTGGCATTGACATAGGCCTGCTTGTAGGCACGCCCGATATTGCCATTGGCCGTTTCCCACAGCCCATAGTCTTCCGCTTCGGCAGGGTTGTCCGGAGATGCCGCCAGGGTGGCTTCGGCAAGCGCGCGGGCCGAACGCACCGCTTCTTCCAGTCGCCCAAGCTCTATCAGTGCCTGCACTTCGCGTTGCTGCAGTTTTGTCGAGCCAAGACCGGCCTGGCGCGCGAGCATGCACAGGATCAGCATGAGGGCGAAGGCGCGCCGTTTCTGCAAGGCCTTGACGATATTGAAGATCTCTTCGGCGCCTTCCGCACCCAGATCATCGGCCTCGCCGACAAGCCGGGCGACAGTCTGGATTGAATCAAGACGTGCCTGCTCGCGCCCGAGCATCATGACAGCGGTCCTTGCCGCCTCGAATTCGCGGCGCTCCTGCGCCGGGTCCATCGTCGAGTCGAATGTCATTGGCCCGCCTCCCCGGTCTCATCGCTGGTGTCGGATATTCCCCGCAGCACCGGGGCGGAAATCTCATGCGGTGCCAGGAGTGGCAGCGGCGCGGCTGCGCTTTCCTGACCGGTCAGCCAGCCATGGGCAATCGTGCGCATGCGATCGACGCGCGAGCGCCAGCCACGCCGGAAACTCTCGAGCCGCGGATTGCTGCGCATGATCTTCTCGAAGAAATGCCAGCGCGCATCGAGGGCGCGCTGCACCAGCAGTCCGGGCTCTGTCATCTGGACGGCGCTCAGCGTGCGGGGCCCGAACAGGCCGTCGACCTCCCTTGGCGGCAGGCCGGCACCGCGCTGGACGAATTTCATTGCCGGCCTGAGGCCGTGATTGACGCAGGCATCAAACAGGATGAGCGCTGCGGCATCTCCCGGCATGCGGTGGCAATGACCCGCGCGCCAGTAGCCCTCGAAATAGATCTGCAACACCTCCGCTTCCCTGATGTCGCGCACATGACGCGCCGCGAGTTGCTGGCGCGCGCGCCAGGCATCATAGGTGCGTTGTGTCACACCCTTGTTGGTCGCCCCGCCCGGATCGTCGGGATGATCGACATAGCCGCCTTCATTGATCCGCATCACCTCGTGGCAGCGACTGAAACGGGCCCATTCGTCGCGGGCCTGCCCGACCTCTCCTGCAACAAGATCGTCATAGGCCGATTTCAGCGCCTCGCCGACACGGCCGAGTTTCGGCATGTGGAAGAATTCCGCGCCGCTGAGAAGCGGCGAGAGTTTGCGCCGGGCCGCCTCGTGCAGGCGCCGGCTGTCGGAGGGGACAAGGTCAGGCGATATGTAGACAGCGCGCCGGAAGGCTTCGAGTGCGCGGGCCGGATCGCCGTCAATCGCCTCGGCTTCCAGTCCGCGCCAGGCCGAATTGACATCGGGAACACTTCCCCAGTCGGGCCGCGTCGTCTCGCATCGCAGGTCGAAGGCGACATAAGGGGCTTCGTCGAACTCCCGGCCATTGCGGTCGAGCACAAGCTGGCGCTTTTCATCAAAGCTGAGACCTTCGCCCCGGCCTTCTTCGGCAACCAGGACATAGGTGCCTGAGCGCAACTGTCCGTCGGCGCCGGTCAGCGCGTCGAGACTGGTCGATATGGCGGCCAGCCGCTCGGCCCCCTTCTCGCTCTCCATGCGCCCGAACAGGCGGCGCACCGTTCCGGTGATGTCGGCGCCCGCCATAGCGCCCACAGGCGGCACGAAAGCAGACACGAATTGCGCAACGGGAGACTTCACCACCTCCTCTATCAGGCCCAGCGTGTCAGCGAGATGATCTTTCTGGAGCACCGCTCCAAAGCCGATCTCGAGCGGGCCCGGCCCATTATAGACCATGCGCGGGGTCAGCTGGCGTTCAACCAGCAGCATGCGGTCGAGCCTGCGGAAGCTTTCGGCCTGCATCGGGCCAGCGCCGGGCCGGACCTCCTGCAGCCCAAGCGGCGCGCCAACCTGTGAGCCGGGCACCGCAGAGGCGCCGGCGAACAGGTCATCCTCGCGCGCAGGCGAAAACACACCGGCCAGCTCGATCTGCTCATCGAAACTTGTCTGCCCGAGCACGCCATAGACATAAGGGCCGTATTTGCGGAAATCGACACGCCCCTTTTTCAGGCTGATCCGGCGCACGGCGATGGAAATATAGGTCTCCCCAGGCGTGAAGACCGGGGCATCCGCGCCTGGAAGATAGGCAAGGCTTGCGCCATCGCCCGGGATCAGGACCTCGCTCTCAGGCATGTTCCATATCCTCTTGCTCGTGCACCGGATTTTCGGTGTGGGTGCGGCGTTCCGACTGTTCGATGTGTGCGATACGGCCCATGTCGCTGGGGCGTATCAGAATACGTCTTGCACCCGAGCGGGTCGGGGCGAGCGCGCCGCGCGCTTCGGGCAGCAACCGGTTCGACAAAGCCCGGATATAGCGGATATTATAGTCTTGGGAGGCTTCCGGAAGCGCCCTGAAGTCCACAAGGTCCGGGTGGCGCTTGCGCGCCTTGTCCTTTTTTGCATCCCACCGGAACCCGCGCAGCCAGCGCTCGGCACACCAGCGGGCATGTTCCAGCCGGGCCAGGTAGACAAGTTCGCTGGCGCCTTGCGCGAGGACATGCTCTGGCTCGATCTGCGGCAGGGCGTTCAGGCTCGGCGGCAGCGGTGCGCTATGGGCCAGCCAGACGCCGAGATCATAACCGGCGGCGTGGATGAGGGCCGGCACGAAATTGGCAGCCGAGCGGCTCGAATAGCGGTTCACCTCCGCCACGCAGCTCCAGTTTGTCGGGTCATCATCGCTGTAGAGCGAGTTATGGACCGAGTGGATCATGAATGCGGCCCGGTCAGGCTCCTCCTCCAGCACGCGCGAGGCGGCAACCACTTCTGGCCAGGAGCCGAAGGGGATGATCGACAGGCGTTCCATCACGCTGGCATCGGCCAGCTTGCGCGCCTGCTTGTGGACTGCCATTGCAGCGGCCCCGGACCCGCCGCGCTCGCAGGTGAAGATCGGAAAGCACAGATCGCGTTCGGGCAGGCGCCCTTCATCGGCGTGAAGGTCGAGAATTTGCTTGAGGCGCGCGGCATTCATTGTCGGATTGCTGGCCGCGCCGGTCACGACAAAGGCGGCTGTCAGCGGCGCGCTGCGAAGGCGGCCAAGCAACAGGTCCTCGTCATCGCCCAGCGATTCCAGGGCGCGGGGGATGAAAACGCCGTCGAACACTTTTTCCCAGTGCGGACAGCGTTGCTCGAAACGCGCCCAGCCTGCCGGGTCGGGGTCGATGATCGTGATCCGCTGGCGGCGATCGGCATCGACCCGCTGGGTTTCGCAGATTTCCGTCAGCAAGGCTTCGCCCATGGCTCCGAAACCGACCAGAAGCGTGTGCTGGATACCGCCCTCATGGAGCATGAACAAGGGATTGGCGCCGAGCACTGCGCGCGCCGAGCAGCGGCTTTCGGAGATGATTTCGACAACACTGTCGAGCTGGCCGTCATTGGCCGCGCTGCCCGGATCGTCATGCTTGTGGAAAGCGTAATCGAGCTCCTCGCGATGCTCGAACCAGTCATCATCAAGGAAAACGAAAATGTGCGGGCCGACGCGTTCATGGGCGGTCGGCGGCGTGCGGCCTGCGCTGGCCGCGGGTTTGCTGAAACGCTCCATCTCGAAAACCTGCCGCGCGAGGCTGGCACTTTCGGCATTGTCATGCGAGGCGAAGACCAGCGAGCGGGCACGGTGGGCGGCCGACAGGCGCAGCATTTCGTCAATCCCGATATCGCTGTCGAGCGTCAGGATCCCGTCGCGCACCAGTTCCTGGCCGCCCGGCGTGAAATGCACGACCTCCAGGCCCG
>CAYXQV010000125.1:0-103 GCA_964467505.1 uncultured Hyphomonadaceae bacterium
TCGATGCGGATGCAATCGTCAGCGCCGCCAACCATCTCAGCGCCGGCCGCCGCATTCGCCTCGCACACCCCCCGACATGAAAGAAACAGCCCTGAGCGCGACC
>CAYXQV010000125.1:203-7410 GCA_964467505.1 uncultured Hyphomonadaceae bacterium
CATCGCGAAGGCGTAGCCGTAGCGGGCGGTCAAAACAATAAAGCCCTGAGCGCGACCCATCGCGAAGGCGTAGCCGTAGCGGGCGGTCAAAACAATAAAGCCCTGAGCGCGATCCATCGCGAAGGCGCAGCCGAAGCGGGCGGTCAAACAAGCAAGATCCCTGCCGGGGCATTCTCCGCCTGAAATCGATCCCCCGGATCGATTTCTTCGCCTCCGGCGGACCGGCTGAGAATGGTGCCGCGGGGGAGGATTGAACTCCCGACCTCACCCTTACCAAGGGTGCGCTCTACCACTGAGCTACCGCGGCATTGCAGCCGTGAGCCGACGCCCTTAGCTTATGCACACGAAAATGAAAAGGCCATTAGCGACAGGCGATGACAGGACGCAAGGACAAAGCCGGCCCGAAGCGGCCCGGGAGCGGGGATGCGCGCGATGATCGCCTTGCACGGGCGCTGCGCGAGAACCTGAAGCGGCGAAAGGCTGCCCAGCGCCAGAAGGATGACGGCCCGCCAAAACCCGGCTGACTGGCGGTGTCGTCGCGTGCGCCAGCCGTATCTGATGCGCCGCTGGGTTCAACTCTCCTCCTCGCTGCCGCAATTCGGCCTTCCCCGCGCCGCCGGCGCACTGTAGCTGTTGGTTCCATGGACACACTGAACATTCTTGGCGGCCAGCCGCTATCGGGCCGCATTCCGATCTCCGGAGCGAAGAACTCCGCCCTCAAACTGATGGTGGCATCGCTGCTGACCGATGAGCCGGTCTCACTATCGAACATGCCGGACCTTTCGGATACGCGCTTTCTCGCACAATTGCTCGCAACGCTGGGTGTGGAGGTCTACTGGCCAAAGGGCGCATCGACCTGCCACCTCAACGCCCAGACGCTGACCAGCACGATCGCGCCCTATGACCAGGTGCGCAAGATGCGTGCGAGCTTCAATGTGCTCGGCCCGCTGCTGGCGCGCGAGGGACATGCAAATGTGTCGCTGCCCGGCGGCTGTGCCATTGGTGCGCGCCCGGTCGACATGCACCTGAAGGCATTCGAGGCGATGGGGGCCGACCTTGTGGTCGAGGCCGGTTACGTGAAGGCCGCCGCGATTCGCGGCCTGAAGGGCGCTTATGTGAACTTTCCGTTTCCCTCTGTCGGGGCGACCGAACACGCCATGCTCGCAGCGACACTGGCACATGGCGAGACCATATTGGAGAATGCCGCGCGCGAACCGGAAATCGCCGACCTTGCCCGTTGCCTTGTCGCGATGGGAGCGAAGATATCGGGTGCCGGAAGCGATACGATCGTGATCAATGGCACGCCGTCTCTTTCGGGCGTCGATCACATGGTCATGCCCGACAGGATCGAGGCGGGAACCTATGCGATGGCGGTGGCTGCGGCAGGCGGTGATGTCACCCTTGAAGGTGCGCCGGTCGAAGCGCTGGGTGCCGCGCTTGATGCGCTTCGCCAGGCCGGCGTTGATGTCGAGGCAGACAGGGCCGGTGCGACGCTCCGCATCCGCCGGGACAGGGCGCGGTTGAAAGCCGTGGATATCGACACAAGGCCCCATCCCGGTTTCCCGACCGATCTGCAGGCCCAGTTCATGGCCCTGATGACGCTGGCCGATGGCACATCGATCATTCGCGAGAATATTTTCGAGAACCGGTTCATGCATGCGCCGGAGCTGTCACGTCTTGGCGCGGATATCATAGTTCGCGGGTCGGAAGCGGTGGTCAAGGGCGTGCCGGCCCTGCACGGCGCACCGGTCATGGCGACAGACCTGCGCGCTTCGGTCTCTCTCGTCATTGCCGCACTTGCGGCCGAAGGTGAGACTGTGGTCAACCGGATCTACCATCTCGACAGGGGCTTTGAGCGCCTTGAGGAAAAACTTGCCGGCTGCGGGGCACGCGTCACGCGGCAGGCCGACTGAGCAGGACTGCGCCGACATGAACGATACGTCTTCGCTTCGACTTGTGGCTGAGGATGCGGAGGATCTCGACATCATCTCCGCAGCCGTCCAGGATTCGGTCACGAAAGCTGCCAACCTGAAATATGAGCGGCGCCAGAAACGGTTCAGCCTGGAGCTCAACCGCTTTCGCTGGGAAGAGGCGGCGTTCCGGTCGGCGCAGCGCGAACGCGTGCGCGCCCTGTTGGCGATCGACAGTGTCCTTGCGGCCAGTTCTCGCGGATTGACGAAATCCGACCGCGACATGGTCGTGTCCCTCTTGCGGGTCGAGTTTCATCCCGGTGATGAGCCGCCGGGCGGCAAGGTGGTGTTGACCTTCGCGGGAGATGGCGAAATCGTGCTTGACGTCGAGGTCCTGGACATCACCCTCCTTGATTCCGATTATGTCTGGCCGACGCGCCGTGTGCCGAGCCATGAAAAGAGGCGTCGATAGATGGTCGCGAGGCTGAACATATCCAATTCCGGTTTCGATGACCGTCTCAAGGCATTTCTCGCCCGCCGGGGCAGCGATGCCGGCACTCTCGACAAGCAGGTACGTGACATCATCGCGGCTGTGCGCGCGCGCGGCGGGGCTGCGGTGGCTGAATATACCGCGCAGTTCGATCATCTCCAGATCGACCCGGTGCTCCTGACATCCGACAATGTCGACCTGCACGCCCTGGCGGACCAGTGCCCTGAAGATCTCAAATCAGCGATCGATTATGCCGCCCGCCGGATTGCAGCTTATCACGAGGCGCAGCGCCCGGAAGATCACAGGTTCGTCGATGGCGAGGGCGTCGAGCTTGGCTGGCGCTGGACGCCGATTGACAGTGTCGGGGTCTATGTTCCGGGCGGGCGGGCAAGCTATCCCAGTTCGGTCCTGATGAATGTGGTGCCGGCGCGCCTTGCAGGTGTCGAGCGTATTGTCATGACGGCTCCCGCGCCGGGCGGGGAGTTGTCACCAGCGGTGGCCTATGGTGCGCTGCGTGCCGGCGTTTCGGAATATTATCCACTTGGCGGGGCGCAGGCGATTGCGGCGCTGGCATTCGGTTCCGGGCGCCTGGCGGCTGTGGACAAGATTGTCGGGCCGGGCAATGCCTATGTCGCCGAGGCCAAGCGCCAGGTTTTCGGAGAGGTCGGGATCGACACGATTGCCGGGCCTTCGGAAATCCTCATCATCGCCGATGCAACTGCCAATCCCGACTGGATCGCCGCTGACCTGCTCAGCCAGTGCGAACATGACCCGGCTGCGCAAGCCATCCTGATCTGCCTCGATGACGCACTGGCAAGCGCTGTGGAAAACTCTGTGCAGGCGATGCTGAAAACACTGCCGCAGGGCAATTGTGCACAAACGTCCTGGACGCAGAACGGCCTGATCATTTCTGCGCCCGACAGAGGCAGCGCCGCCGCCGCCGCCAATATCATCGCAGCCGAGCATCTCGAGCTCGCGCTTGATGATCCCGACGGCATGCTGCCAATGATCCGCCATGCTGGCGCAGTGTTTCTCGGACACATGACGCCCGAAGCGCTGGGCGATTATGTCACCGGTTCCAATCATGTCCTGCCGACATCGCGGGCGGCACGGTTCAGCTCCGGCCTCGGCCTGACCGATTTCATGAAACGGATGAGCATTCAGCGCGCCACACCGCAGGGTTTTGCCGCGCTTGCACCGGCCGCGCTGCGCCTGGCCGAAGCCGAAGGGCTGGCCGCCCATGCCCGCTCGGTTGCCATCAGGACCAACCGGGGAGGTGGCAATGCCTGAAAACCGCCTTGTCAGTATCGAGATCGACGATGAAACCCTTGCGGCCTCCGGGCCCGAAGCCGAGCATGAACGCCGCGTGGCGATTTTCGACCTGATCGAGGACAACAGTTTTGCGGTCGAAAATCACGATGCGGGCGGCCCTTACTGCCTTGCCCTGTCATTGCATGAACGCAAGCTGGTTTTCGACATTACCGATGAGGCGCGCGAGCCCGTCCACACATTCATTCTGTCGATGACACCCTTTCGCGGCATTATCCGCGATTATTTCCTGATCTGCGAGAGCTATTATGATGCGATCCGCAGTTCATCGCCTCACCAGATCGAGGCGATCGACATGGCGCGCAGGGGAATCCACAATGAAGGCTCTGAACTTGTCGCCGAACGCCTTCAGGGCAAGGTCGTGGTCGATTTCGATACGTCCCGGCGCCTGTTCACGCTGATCTGCGCGCTGCATGCCGGCACCGGCAGGGCAACGCTGTCGGGCTGAACAGCGCGCGCGACAGGCTGCCAGCCTATCGGGCAAGCACGCGTGGGAGCTTGAACACCACGTCCTCGCGGGTCGTGGAGACTTCCTCGACCCTGGCATCAAAACGGCGCGAACAGGCATCGATGAGGTCCTGGACGAGATCCTCCGGAGCGCTCGCGCCCGCGGTGAGGCCAAGTGTCGTGACACCGTCAAACCATGACCAGTCGACATTCGCGGCGCTGGCGACAAGATATGCGGCTTGTGCCCCGGCGCGTTCGGCAACTTCCACGAGCCGCCTGGAGTTCGACGAGGTCTCAGCGCCAATCACCAGGAAAAGGTCGGCCTGTGCGGCCATGGCCTTGACTGCCTCCTGACGATTGGTCGTTGCATAGCAGATGTCTTCCTTGTGGGGCGCGGCAATCGATGGAAATCGCTCGCGCAGCACGCCGACAATCCCTGCGGTATCATCGACCGACAATGTCGTCTGGGTCACGAAGGCGACATTGGCCGGGTCGTTTGGCGTGAAAGCGCGCGCATCGTCTTCAGTCTCGATCAGCGTGACAGCCCCGCCTGGCAACTGGCCCATCGTGCCGATCACTTCGGGGTGGCCGGCATGACCGATCAGGATGATCTCGCGCCCGGCATTGTGGTGTCGCTCGGCCTCGACATGGACCTTGGACACCAGCGGGCAGGTCGCGTCGACATAGATCATCTTGCGCGCTTCGGCCTCGGCAGGCACGGACCTTGGCACGCCATGGGCGGAAAAGATGACGGGCCGGTCTGTCGGACACTCATCCAGTTCGTCGACAAACACCGCGCCGAGCCGTTCAAGTCGCTGGACGACATGGGCGTTGTGGACGATTTCGTGGCGCACATAGACCGGCGGGCCCCACTTTGCGAGCGCTTCCTCGACGATCTGGATCGCGCGGTCGACGCCAGCGCAAAAGCCCCTTGGTGCGGCCAGGAGTATTGTCAGCGGAGATTTCATTTGCGTCATTACATAACCTCGGTGCGGGCGGCCCTTTGCACATACCTCTCTTGGCATATAAGAAGTTGCCGATCCATGGACACTGCGAGACCTCGGTTTGCGGGGTGATGCGAGAAGGACGGAAGACCACCTGATGACCCACTTGCCCAGCCGTATCGCCGCCCTGACCGTAGCCGGCCTGCTCGCCGCCTGTTCGAACTCGGTCTCCGATGCGTTTGATTCGCGCCAGAATGTCGGACCCTGCCCGCCGGCAGGCTCGATCTACGAGAATGCACGAATTCTCGGATTGTCGGGCAGCGAGCAGTATTCCTCCATCACCTATACCGGCGAGATCCGTTCCGTGGAGATTTTCTGCCGCTATGCCGGCAGTGATCCGATTGATGCGGAAGTGGAATTGACATTTGCCTTCGGCAAAGGGCCGGCCGCCACCGCGAACAGTCACGCTTATCCGTTTTTCGTCTCGGTCATCCGCCGTAACGGGACGGTGCTCGCCAAGCAGAGCTATGCCGTCGATGCGGTTTTCGATGACCAGCCCGTTGATGCGCGCACAGAGCGCGTGTCGATCCGCATTCCGCGCGTCGATGAGACGATTTCCGGGGCAAATTTCGAGGTGCTGGTGGGCTTTGAACTGACCGAAGAGCAGCTTGCCTTCAACCGGGCGGGCAAGCGCTTCCGTCTTGATGCGCGCAGCCGCTAGGCCGGGGAGAGTTTCAACGCCATGACAGATCTCGCCGCGCGGCTCTCTGAGGCCTGCGCCAACGCTTTCGAATCGCTTGGCCTTGAGCGCAAATGGGGCAGGGTGCGCCGCTCCGACAAGCCCGAGCTTGCCGATTTCCAGTGCAATGGCGCCATGGGGTCTGCAAAACAGGCCGGTCGCAATCCGCGCGAGGTGGCTGGCGCTGTGGCAGACGCCATTGCCGGACACCCGGACGTGGCAGTTGTGGAGGTGGCGGGCCCCGGCTTCCTCAACATCCGCGTCTCGCCAGATGCGCTCAGCGCGCGCGCTGAACAGGTGCGTGCCGACAAACAGATGTGCGGCGCCACACCGGCAGCGGACCGTGAGCGTGTGATCATCGATTTTGGCGGGCCGAATGTCGCCAAGCCCATGCATGTCGGCCACCTGCGCTCAGCGGTGATCGGCGACACGCTGCAGCGGATCTTCCGGTTTCTCGGCGACGACGTTGTCTCGGATGTTCACCTTGGCGACTGGGGACTGCAGATGGGCCACCTGGTCACCGAGCTGGAGGATGAGCAGCCCGGTCTCGTCTATTTCGATGCCGGTTTTTCCGGTTCTTATCCCGATGAGCCGCCGGTGACGATCGACGATCTCGCCCGTCTCTACCCGCAGGCCAGTGCAAGGGCGAAGGCTGACGAGGCGCGCAATGCCCGCAGCCAGCAGGCGGTCGCCGAATTGCAGGCCGGTCGGCCCGGCTATCGCGCTCTGCTCAAGCATTTCATCGACGTCTCGGTCGCAGCGCTGAAACACGATTATGCCTTCCTGAATGTCAGCTTTGATCTCTGGAAAGGCGAAAGCGACGTCGATCACCTGATCGGCGACCTGGTGGCCGACTTCAAGAAAAAGGGCATTGCGCGCGAGGATGGTGGCGCCTGGATCGTGGATGTTTCTCGTGAAAGCGACAAGAAGGAATATCCCCCGCTGATCCTGCTGAATTCGCGCGGCGGGACCGGCTATCACACCACCGATCTGGCCACGATCCTCGACCGGATGCAGTCGATCATCCCGGCGCCTGAACGGATGGTCTATGTCGTCGATGCGCGCCAGGCCCTGCATTTCGAGCAGGTCTTCCGGGCCGCCGACATGGCCGGGCTCATGGCGCAGGACAAGCTGGAACATATCGGTTTCGGCACCGTCAACGGAACCGATGGCAAGCCCTTCAAGACACGTGAGGGCGGCGCGTTGCGGCTTTCCGACCTCAATGGCATGGCGCTGGGCGAGGCCAGACGGAAACTGGCTGATGCCGGCAAGCTGCCTGCTGAAATGAGCGACCCGGAGCGCGAGCAGGTCGCCCGCAAGGTGGCTGTTGCAGCCCTGCGCTTTGCCG
>CAYXQV010000126.1:0-7336 GCA_964467505.1 uncultured Hyphomonadaceae bacterium
GGCGCAATTTGCGGCGCGATACGCGGGCGACGCCCCCGCGCTGGTGATCGACGTCGGGTCGACCACCACCGATATCGTCCCGCTGGTCCATGGCCGACCGGCGCCGGCGGGTCGCACCGATGTCGATCGGCTGTTGTGCGGCGAGCTGATCGGGTAATAGATCATCGGCTTGTTGTAGATCGGCAGGAGCTGCTTGGACAGCCCGCGCGTAATCGGATGAAGCCGGGTGCCGGACCCGCCGGCCAGGACAATACCTTTCATTCAGACGCCTCACTGGTCAGAAGTTCGCGCACGCAGTCATCGAGGCGGGCCTGCCATTCAGGCAGGCGCACACCGAATGTCTCTTCGGCGCGCATGCTGTCGAGCCGCGCATTCAGCGGGCGGTTTGCAGGCGCGCCATAGTCGCTTGTCAGGACAGGTTCGACGCGCGCTTGCGGGCCGTCTAGCAAGCGGCTCTGTGCAAATATGGCGCGGGCCATGCTGGCGCGGTCAGTATCTCCGCGCCCGGCAAGATGGTAGAGGCCCCAGCCATCGAAGTTCGACGCCAGCGCTGCGTCCGCCATCTGAAGCAAGCCACCAGCAAGATCTTCCGCATGCGTCGGACAGCCGAACTGATCACTGACGACGCGAAGCGTATCGCGCGTGCGGGCCAGCGCCAGCATGGTCCGTGGAAAGCTCGCGCCGAACCGGCTGAACACCCAGGACACGCGAACGACAAGAGAACGGGTCGCGATTTCGCGCACTGCGTCTTCACCGGCCAGTTTCGATACTCCGTAAGCACTCAATGGCCGCGCCGGATCGGTTTCGCGATAGGCATGTGCGGCCTGCCCGTCGAACACGCAGTCGGTCGATATATGGATCAAAGCGAGGCGGTGCGCTTCGGCAGCCCGAGCAAGATGGCCAGCGCCCGTGGCATTGACAGCATGGCAAAGTTCCGGCTCGCTTTCGGCGGCATCGACATTGGTATAGGCGCCCGCATTGAGGATGAGGTCAGGCTGCACCCGGTCGATCACCGCAGCGATACTGTCAGGGCGGGCAAGGTCAACCTGCGGGCGCCCGACACATTCCACGTCGAACGCGGCAAGCCCGTCGGCTGCATGGGCGAGCGCACTGGCAAGCTGTCCCTGCCTGCCGATCACCAGAAGCTGGCGCGCCATGTCAGCCTGCCTCCGGCCGGCTGCCGAGGCGCTCGCCGCGATAGGTTCCATCGCAGATCGGCTGCCACCAGTCCTCGCGCCGCAGATACCAGTCCACAGTCCGCGCAAGCCCTTCCTCGAAGGAGACGGACGGGCGCCAGCCCAGATCCCGTTCGATGCGGCTTGTATCAACCGCGTATCGAAGGTCATGGCCGGGCCGGTCGGCCACGAACGCGATCAGCTGCCGGTGCGACAGGCTGTTGCCGCGCGGGCAACGCGCATCCATCAGGTCGCAGATGCGTTCGACCAGGTCGATATTGCGCCATTCCTCGCGCCCGCCAACGAGATAGGTCTGCCCGGTCCGGCCGCGCGCCGCGATCTTCAGCAGCGCATCGACATGATCTTCCACATACAGCCAGTCGCGGACATTCTCACCCTTGCCGAAGACCGGGATTGGCTCGCCAGCCTTCGCTTTCAGGATGACCAGCGGAATGAGTTTCTCGGGAAACTGGTAGGGCCCGTAATTGTTCGTGCAGTTGGAGATCACGAACGGGATGTCATAGGTCTCGCCCCAGGCGCGCACCAGCATGTCCGCAGACGCCTTCGATGCCGAATAGGGCGAGTTCGGGCGATGCGGCGAGGTCTCGTCAAACACGCCGCCGGGCCCCAGCGAGCCGAAGACCTCATCGGTCGAGACATGATGGAAACGGAAATTCGCGGGCGCGGCGCGAGAGCCGATGAAGGCGCGCACGGCCTCCAGCAGCCTGTAGGTCCCCACGATATTCGTGGTGATGAAATCGCCGGGGCCATCAATCGAGCGATCGACATGGCTCTCGGCGGCCAGGTGCATGATCGTGTCAGGACGGAACGCGTCCAGCAGCGCCCTGACCTGGTCGAGATCGCAGATATCACACTTGCGGAAACTGTAATCAGGGTGCGAACGGACCGGGTCGAGGCTGGCCAGGCTGG
The DNA here is from genome assembly GCA_964467505.1 of uncultured Hyphomonadaceae bacterium. Taxonomy (GTDB): domain Bacteria; phylum Pseudomonadota; class Alphaproteobacteria; order Caulobacterales; family Hyphomonadaceae; genus UBA5336. The sequence continues at coordinate 2,106 of CAYXQV010000126.1, forward strand.
CGGCATAGGTCAGCTTGTCGATATTCAGCACGGTGTGGCCGGCGCCGATCGCTGCGCGCACCAGGGCAGACCCGATGAAACCTGCCCCACCTGTCACGAGGATGCGCATTTTCCTGAACTCTCCGGCGAAACTGATCCTGCTGGGTTACTACGAAGCATCACGCGAGCAAACCGCGCTGTCACAGCTGGCGCGCGCCATCAGAATGGCGAACGGAAGTCTGCCCAGGAAACTCCATGCCGATCACGCTCCGACAATACGGGCTCGCGCCCATCGAGTTCCCAGTCAATGGCAAGCTCGCGGTCGTCCCAGCACACCGCCCCGCTTGAGGCCTCATCGTAGAAATTGTCGACCTTGTAGAAGACCACCGTATCGGGCTGGAGCGTCGCGAAACCATGCAGGAAACCCTGCGGAATGAAAATCTGCTGGCCAGATGCCGCCGACAGGCGAACGCTGACCCATTGCCCGAAGCGTGGCGAATCGCGGCGCGCATCCACCGCGACGTCCACAATTTCCCCTGCGAGCACACGGACAAGTTTCGACTGGGCAAAGGGCGGGGCCTGGTAGTGCAAGCCGCGAATGGTGCCCGGGCGGGCCGACCAGGACTGGTTGTCCTGACAGAAATCCACTGCGATGCCCGCCTCGGCAAATGCGCGTGCGTTCCAGGTCTCACTGAAAGCGCCGCGCCCATCCTCAAGGCGCGCAGGCGTGACAAGCACGACGTCGGGATGGGATGTTGTTTCGATACTGATGGCCATTCGGGCTTTCTCCCGCCGCAAGCTCCTGAGTGCCGCAAGGGTGTGCCAAACGCAATGGGCGCGGCACCCACCATGGCGTTATGTAGGCGCCAGAACGGCTGCGATCAGGACCTGCGGCGGGCCTCTGGCAGCGGCCTGATGACGGGCTTGCGCTGAAGCATCACCAGCGGGTTCCAGCTCATCGCCGCGAACAGCTCCCGCAGCCCGATCGTGCGCTGGCGCTGCACCGTCCTGCGCGCGGCAAGCACCGGGCCGAGGCCTTTCAGACCCGCCACAATACCGCGGCCCGTGTCGACAAACCGGCCCGTGAAAAGCCCGCGCAGCAGGATTGCCAAGGTCAGCGCGACATGACCCGGCAGGCTCAGGGCCAGTGCGCCCGCCGGCATGTTCTTGAAATAGGTCCACAAGCGGTTGCGCGCGCCATGCTGCAGTGAAAACGCGCTGGTGCGGCCCGCGAGTCCGCCCCCGGCATGGTGGATCACCGCATCGGGGAGGAAAATGCAGCGCTCGCCGCGCAACCGCAACCGGAAGGCCAGATCGACATCCTCGCAGAAACAGAAGAATGACTCGTCAAACCCCCCCGCTCCAAGGAAAACCTGCCGGTTATAGATCGCGCCGGCCCCACACGGCGAAAAGCACTCGCCAGCGCCCGGCAGTTCCTGCACGCTGCGCCCGAAGCCACCGCGCCAGGGAATGCCAAAACCGAGATAGCAATCGCCCGCGCCGTCGAGCCGTTCCGGATCATGCAGATCGATCTGTGCGGATGCAAACATGCTGACATCGCGATAGCGGGCAATCGACCTGTCGATGGATTCAAGCCAGTCAGGCTTGGCCTCTGCATCGGGATTGAGCAGGACAAGCCAGTCGCCGCGGGCCTGCTGCGCGGCAAGATTGTTGGCCCGCGCAAAGCCGAGATTTTGCGACTGCGCCAGCAGCACGCCGCCTGCCAGCCCGCTCGTGTCGAGGTCGCGAAACGAGTGATCGTGCGACGCGTTGTCGACAATGAAGACCTCAAAGTCCTGGCGCGTCTGGCGTTTCAGCGAGTTGATGGCGCCCTGAAGATAGTCACCGCCATTGAAATTCACGATGATGACGGAGAACCGAGGAGCGGACATGGCGGCCTTGTGTGCTGTTGTGCGGCGCACCGCTTTGTTCAATTGCGCGAGATTTGTAAATCCCCGCGCGCCGCTGGCCAGACATTGGCCTGATGGATTGAGTTCCTCGCAGGCATCTGATATCGACCCGAAAATTGTATCACATAAAGGATCGTTGATATGTCAGATTACGCCGTCGCCGATATCTCGCTTGCAGACTTCGGACGCAAGGAAATCGCCATTGCGGAAACGGAAATGCCCGGCCTGATGGCCGCGCGCGAGGAGTTTGGCGCCAGCAAGCCGCTCAAGGGCGCGAAGATCGCCGGCTCCCTGCACATGACGATCCAGACGGCTGTTCTCATCCAGACGCTGGAAGCACTGGGCGCCGAGGTCCGCTGGGCCAGCTGCAACATCTATTCGACGCAGGACCATGCTGCCGCAGCGGTCGCAGATGCCGGCACGCCTGTGTTTGCCCACAAGGGCGAGACGCTGGAAGAGTACTGGGAATTTGCCGACCGCATCTTCCACTGGCCGGACGGCTCTGGCCCCAATCTCATCCTCGATGATGGCGGCGATGCAACCATGTATCTCGTGCTGGGCGAAAAGGCCGAAGCCGATGCGTCCGTGCTCGACGATCCGGGTTCGGAAGAGGAGGTTGCCCTGTTTGCGCAGATCCGCAAGCGCATGGCGGCCAGCCCGGGCTGGTTTGAAAAGACCAAGGCCGCCATTCGCGGCGTGTCGGAAGAGACAACAACCGGCGTCATGCGCCTTTACCAGATGGAAAAACGCGGCGAGCTGGCCTTCCCGGCGATCAACGTCAATGACAGCGTGACCAAGTCGAAATTCGACAACAAGTATGGCTGCCGCGAAAGCCTTGTCGATGCCATCCGCCGCGGCACCGACGTGATGATGGCCGGAAAGGTCGCTTTCGTGGCCGGCTATGGCGATGTCGGCAAGGGCTCGGCGGCCTCGCTGTCAGGCGCAGGCGCGCGTGTCGCCGTCTCCGAGATCGACCCGATCTGCGCGCTGCAGGCCGCGATGGACGGCTATGGCGTGCACACGCTCGACGAGATGGCACCGCATGCCGACATCTTCGTCACCGCCACCGGCAATCTTGACGTCATCACGCTCGATCACATGCGGGCGATGAAGGACATGGCGATCGTCTGCAATATCGGCCATTTCGACAATGAAATTCAGGTCGAGGGGCTGAAGAACTTTCAGTGGACGAACATCAAGCCGCAGGTTGACATGATCACCTTTCCGGACGGCAAGCGGATCCTGCTGCTGTCGGAAGGCCGGCTCGTGAACCTTGGCAATGCCACCGGCCACCCGTCATTCGTGATGTCGGCGAGCTTCACCAACCAGACGCTGGCCCAGATCGAACTGCACGAGAATGGCGGCGCCTATGAGAACAAGGTCTACACGCTGCCCAAGCATCTCGACGAGAAGGTTGCCCGCCTGCATCTGGCCAAGCTGAACGTGAACCTGACCGAACTGAGCACCGCGCAGGCCGATTATATCGGCGTGGACACAGACGGCCCGTTCAAGCCCGAACATTATCGCTATTGAGATACACCGGCGGCTATGGACGAGACATATATCCTCAAGCTGACCTGCCCTGATGGGATCGGTATCGTTGCAACGATCGCCCGGTTCATGGAAGCGGAGGACTGTTTCATCACGCGGTCTCGCAGTTTCGGCGATGAGGTGTCAGGTCGTTTCTTCGCGCGGCTGAGCTTTCGGAACGAGGACAAATCGTTCGATCCTGAAGCTTTGTCGGAACGGTTCGCCACCATTGCGCGCCAGCTTGGTGGCGATTATCGGGTCCACCGCGAGAGCGAAAAGGTAAGGACGCTGATCCTGGTCTCGAAATCGGACCATTGCGCCAATGCGCTGCTGGCGGGTGCGCGGTCGGGTGAACTCGCCATTGAGCCGGTCGCGATCGCCTCCAACCATGCCACGCTTGGGCCCGCACTGGCGCATTGGGGTGTGCCCTATCACCAGATACCGGTCACGCCCGAGACCAGAGACGACGCGGAGGCGCGCCTGTTTACCCTGATTGAGGAGACGGGAGCCGAACTCATCGTTCTCGCGCGCTACATGCAGGTCCTGTCGAATGAGGCGTGCAGGCGTCTGGAAGGCATGTGCATCAATATCCACCACTCCTTCCTGCCGAGCTTCAAGGGGGCACGGCCCTACCATCAGGCACATGCGCGCGGCGTGAAAGTCATTGGCGCCACAGCCCACTATGTGACGCCTGAACTCGATGAAGGGCCGATCATCACTCAGGTTGTCGAGCCGGTCGATCATACCAAGGGCCCGAACGACCTGATCCAGATCGGACGCCATCTGGAGGCTGCCGCCCTGAACCGAGCGGTCAAGGCGCATGCCGAACATCGCATTTTCATGAACTCTGACAGAACAGTCGTGTTCGCCTGACAAACAGCCGGCTGAAATCCGGAATGAGAACAACTGTAATAGGACAAATATCATGGAAAATTACGACTTCACCAGCGAAAGCGTTTCTGAAGGCCACCCCGACAAGGTATCCGACCAGATTTCCGATGCCATTGTTGACCTGTTCCTGTCGCGCGATCCCACTGCGAAGGTTGCCGTGGAGACACTGACAACCACCAACCGCGTCGTTCTGGCCGGTGAGGTGCGCACCAATAATGGCGCCATCATTCACCCGGAGGAAATGAGCGCGACCGCGCGCGATGTGGTGCGGCGCATCGGCTATCAGCAGGATGGCTTCCACTGGAAGAATATGGTGGTGGAAAACCATGTTCACGGCCAGTCTGCCGAGATTGCCCAGGGTGTCGAAGCCGGCCAGGGCCTTTTCACCGAGGAAGGCGCCGGCGACCAGGGCATCATGTTCGGTTATGCCACCAATGAAACACCGGAATTGATGCCGTCCGCCCTGCTCTATTCGCACAAGATCCTCAAGCGGATGGCCGAGCTGCGCCGCTCTGGCGAGCGACCGGAATTCGAGCCTGATGCCAAGAGCCAGGTCACACTGCGTTTCGAGGCCAATCGCCCCGTCGGGGTCAATGCGGTGGTCGTCTCAACCCAGCACAAGGACAGTGCAACGCTGGAAGAACTGCGCGAGCTTGTCCGCCCGATCGTGCAGTCGGTGCTTCCCGACGGCTGGTTCCCGCCCGAAGACAAGTTCTATGTCAATCCGACCGGGCGTTTCGTGATCGGCGGGCCTGACGGCGATGCCGGCCTGACCGGCCGCAAGATCATCGTGGACACCTATGGCGGGGCGGCCCCGCATGGCGGCGGCGCGTTTTCCGGCAAGGACCCGTCCAAGGTCGACCGCTCAGCCGCCTATGCCACGCGCTACCTCGCCAAGAATGTCGTGGCGGCCGGGCTTGC
>CAYXQV010000127.1:0-7311 GCA_964467505.1 uncultured Hyphomonadaceae bacterium
CCGAAGGCAAGGAATCAGCATTCGAAACCAAACGCGACACTTTTTCAGCAGCCTGCTAAAGACGCTTAATTCAGGCCGGAGCGGAGACGGCACTGACGACCGACATGGTCTCTGACCCCATGGCCGCCGGCATGCCCGGTTTCATGTGGGCTGGAAGCAGGTCGCCCAGCACGATGATGATGTCGCCGAGATCATCCATACTGGCCGTGAATATCTGATCCTGTATGGCTGAACTTTTCAGGTGAGAAATGTAGGTTTGGCGTTTGAAAACGTCATGGGCCAAGGCGAGTGGCCAGTTGCTGGGAGCATCCGCGGGCCAGTCCATGTCGGCGATCTTCAGATAGAAGAATTCGCCCTGGGAGGGGACAGGGCGAAACCCATCTTGGCGGAACTCCTCCAGTTTCGCTATGACCGCAGGCGAACTCGCCACCGGAGTCCATTCTGTATGGGTGCTGTCCCCTGCCATGAAAGCCATCCTGACGAATCCCCCTAATAGCTGGTAAATGCATGAGCCGGCTGGAAACTGTCAATTATTTGCTTCCAATCTGCATCGCTCATTTCGACGCCGCCACGTTTCATCCGCTCACGTACCTCGTCGACCGGCGCGGTTGCGATCTGTTCTTTCAGCTTCGTTTCCGCTTCGGTGAACGCGTCATTTGACTTCAGCGCGTCTGTGCCGGGGACAAAGACGCAATGGTGACGCGAGGCGACGTTGCGTTCGCTTGTGGCTGCGATACCGAGCATGAGGCCCTGCATGCGCGCCACATGGGCTTCATCATCTTCAATCTCGAAGCGCGATGTCATAGAGAAGAAGGTATCAGGGTGTTCGCGCCGGCCGACAAATGTTGCGTTCGACGGTGTTGGCACCAGCACGCCCTCAATCTTGAAGCCCGGTTTGCCTTCGCCGGGTGCCTGGCGGATCTTGAAGAACGGATAGTCCCCGTCAAGGACATCGTCAGAGATGATGTTGAGCAGGCTCAAAGACAGTTTCGTCGGTGTGGCGGTTGGGCTCTTCAGGGGTTCCAGTGTTTCGCTGAGCGGCCTCAGGACGAACCAGAACCCCTGCAGCACACCCATCAATTTTTCCCGGCGGCTGGCATCCAGTGTGGCCGGGGGAACAGTCTCGTGGATTACGGTGTCGTGGATGATGTGAACAGGTTGTTTGCCGGCGTCGCCGCCGCCGTTCAGCTTGGCGAAGCCAAACAGGTGATCGAAGACGGACTCATAGGGCGCGAAGTCGTTGCGAGAGAGGCCCTTTGATCGGCAGACTTTCAGGATGCCAGAGCAAATCCTTCGGGCGTTTTTCCGAACGGTCTTGTCATCGGGCTTGATCTCGTTGTGCCGCTTGAACCGGGTCAGCGTATCAACTGAAACACCCGCTTCCTTCGCAATGTCCCCCTGTGACGGCAGCGCGGACTCGTCGGCCAGGGCCTGCAACAGAACCAGCAGGCAAAACAGGTCCCTCTTGTCGGGGGTCCAAGCGTTGAAATCCTCATCCGTCGGTTTTGCCACAAATCCCTCCCGGCGCCAGATTTGCGGATGAGCGATCAGTATTTTCTGATCTCATCGCAAAACTTAATGATACCCTACACTTAAATCACGATTGGCAAGACGAGCAATCAGAAACCGGTCAGTATCGGGAGTTTTGGCAGCGCTTGCGCAAAACATGTTGGCTTTGCGGCAGCATGCCGATGTCTGGCGGATGCTTAATGATCCTCGATGGCTATCCATGAACGTTTGCGGCTGGAGCGCGGCGCAGCCTCAAAGATTGCCGGACTCGATGGATTCTTTTCCGGTCCACAATGATGGGTGCTGCGTGGTTGGGTTTCCTCGCAGTACAGAGGGCGCGGTGCCCCGCGGCTGCCTTAGACGAGGAGGTGGGCATGCGCGCCACCAATCAAAACCCAACCAATACGAGCTCCGTACTGACGGGCGCTTCACTCTCAGCCGTTTCCTGGACCGGCATGCAGGAAGTCTATCCCTGCCATCGTCCAGCAAGCCGCCGAGAGGGGCGTTCGGTGTACATCGACGCTTTCATGCAGCGCTCCGGCAATCAGGAAGAAAAGGAGAAGCCCGATGGCAGAAATTAAGCAGAAGGAGGCGGTGGTTGAACTCCTGCCGGCCTCGGCGCCGAAGGGGTCGTATCCGGTCCTTGTGACCGATGATGAGGGCGGCGTGGAAACCTGCGATGCGCCGAAACCGCAAATTGTGGTGACCAACCATATCGGTCAGCAGATCAATATCTCGGTCACAGCCGACAGCCATGCAAAGAGCGAGGCGGGCTCGGGTCTGATCGACGGCCTGATCGGCCTGCTGAAAGGAGGCGCTTGATGATCTGACCTGCAAAGGTCCTGGCGGAGGTTATCCTCGGCCAGGTTGGACAGGTCCAAGGAGGCCGACAATGGCAAATGAAGTCTGACCAGGCGGTGCTGCATGCCCGCCTGGTTTTTTGTTTTCATCAACAGATCGCTGTGAGAGCGATTTGCGCTTGCGGTGGACATTCGGAGGCGTTTGCATGGCATGATTGAGATTTGGACAGCTTGATTTGTGTCGGGCACGTTGGGGTTTCGGCTAGATTGGCCCATCGCTTCCACTCCTATCGATTACATTTTCCCTGTCATCACTGCCATATCTGGAACTCTCCAACGGGGCGCGGGCCGGGCTGACCGGGGCTGTGTCAGCCCTGTCGCGCAAGCTCGCTCGCAAAGGCGTCACCATCCACAATGTCTGCCCCGGCATGCATGAGACAGACCGGCTGATCCAAGCCTTTGGCCACATGGCAACATCATCGGGGTGCCAGCAGGACGAAGTCGTGGAGACGGCGAAGAAGGGCATTCCGGCGGGTCGCTTCGGTGCGCCCGAGGAGTTCGGGGCGGTGTGCGCGTTCCTCCGCTCGCAGCAGGCTGATTTCATCACAGGCCAGAGCCTGGTGGTGGATGGGGGGCAGGCCAACAGCCTGCTCTAATCGTCCGTGCCGTCCTTGCGCTGATCTTCGATCTGCGCCGGGCTTTCCTCGAACTCGACTTCGATCGGATCAACCTCATCCTCGAACGAGATGAGTTCACCGCTGGTGTAGCGCTTCTCCGTGCTCTGACCAAAGCGGATGGGGGCAGACAGCCTGGCGCCGCCAGGGAGTTCCACTGTCGGCTCGATCGAGCCAGCCCAGCTCTTCTTTTCTGATGTCGGTTTTTCAGGCGCCTTGGGCAGGACCCCGACGATGGGCTTGCGGGCGTTGAGGAGACCGAGCAGTTCGCCCCGCATGTCGGAGGGAACCTCGTTGCCGGTCACCAAATCAAGTTCACATCGTGCCTTCAGGGCGTGTCGGTCGGCACGCTTCGCCTGGGTCCAATCGCCCGTGACAAGGCCCAGCGATGGGGTTTTGAACCGGAGGCACTGGCCGAGCATTGCCGCACGCAATTGCCCCATGGCCACGCGCCCGGCGTTCTTGTGTGACACCACCGGCGATCCGAAGGACAGGTTGGCATCGGTGGGGCAGATTGCGGAGAAGCCCGTGCCCACCAGCAGGGGCGCGCGTTTGAGCTCCGGGTCAAAGAAGCGATACACGCCGTATTGGATGACCGGATAGTCCGCGCCACCGGCGCGTTTCAGGTTTTCGAGGAATTCCGCAAACGTCTCACCGTCGACGCGTGTTTCGAAGCGCTCGGTGAAGGCGTCGAGCTCGAATGGGTTGTCGAGCAACGACCGTTCACGCGTGACATAGCCCCGTCCGCCGTTGATCCGATGCCACCATTCCATAGCCGTTCCTCGACAAGAAAAATTCTACCACAGGGACAACATATCCCGCGCGGTAGCGCTTTTCAAGCGAGGACTGGAAAGGTTCTTGGTGGGAATTAGATTATGCGGAAGGTCAGATAAATTCTTATCTATGCATCAGCCTTCTGCCGCTCGGCCTTGCGACCACCAATGGGCACGTCACCGTCGGCGAGCAGGGCGATGTCTACTTCCAGAACGGCCTTGAGCGCATCGAGTGCGGCAAGGATTGTGAATCGGTTCGGAGTTGAGCGGCTGGGCGCGAACGCCTCGCCGGACGGCTTGAACCACCGGTTGACCTGGGACGACGACAGGTCGAGTGCGCTGGCGAGTCGTGTATAGTGTATCCAGCCGTTTTCCTGGGCACGCACGAGCAGATCGTGGAATGCCGGACCGTCGCACACATGCTTGCGGAACTCTACATCGTCCAGATTGGTCACGAGAATGCGACGCGCGCGGATGGCGGCATCGTCGAGCTCTGAGTTCAATTCCTGCGGTGTCATTGTCACCTCTCCTGTTTGGCGCTGCCGGCGCCTCCACATTCAGTCTCTGTCACGAAGATTTATGGAGGCCTAAAGATCGGCGGGTGGATCCTGTTCCTTACGTATATGGCAGTTGCCGAGTGATCATGCAATTTTCACGCTCATATCGGCGGTTTTGCGGATCATCAAGAAGATTTGCGGATGTGCAAGAATATTTCTTGCCAACAGTGGATTTCTTGTGACATCTGCGATACCGTCTCGCTCCGTAGGATTCATCGTCGCGGCAGGCATACAACGAGCAGGAGTGGACATGGCGTTTGGAGGACTTGGCATTGGCGTTCGTGACTTCATTGAAAGCTATGGCACGCCGCTAGATCCACCAGGCGACAATGTCCGAGGGCTGAGAAAGATCGTTTTGAGCGACCGCGCCCGCCTAGGATACCTGTCCCTGTCGCACCGTCGCGCAAAGGACGAAGCTCAGGATTTCATCGAGTTCTGCCGTCGCCACATCAAGCGTCTGGCGTCTGAGCAGCCCTACGCGCTCACAGATGGGACGGTGTCCTGTTTCGGTTTTTGCACGCAGGTCGCCTTCATCGGTGAATTTGCGGCGGTTGATTTCACTTACTACTACGAAGCCCGACTTTTGCGCGTTGTAGATGTGCGCCTAGTCGATTCCGGCGGCAGCGGCGGTGGCGGCCGGGTCGTGACGCTCGGCGGCCTCGACACCGTTGCCGATGATACCAACGCGGTTTGGGCATGCGAGCGTGAGGACGAGTTGCGCCCAGCTGCCGCGGCCCGTCTGGGAGCCTCATGGGATCTGCTCTCGCCTGAAGACCGGCGTTTCCTTGAAGGTGATGGCGACGATCCCATCCTCGTCGATGACTGCACCAGCCCGGCGCGGGAGTCCCATGACTTGCACACCCCCCGGGCGATGCTGGTGTCGCCGTTTGGCGAACTGGATGCCCGCCGACGTCGGCTGTTTGTCTCATATGTGCACAGGCACGCCGCCAATGACCCAATCGCGGACATGGTGCGCAACAGCCTCGGACGGAGTGACGCTTTCGACACCGTGTCGATCGCCTACCGGATCGATCGGGCGGGGCGCAGGCACTGCCTTGGATTTGGCCTGGTCGGCCATGTCGGGGACATAAGCCGCAGGGTTGCCATGCTCAGTGTCAGCGCCCCCGATAACGGCGTGCGCCAAACCTATGGAGTTCTTCTGACTTCGCTTGCGGCTGGCAGCGTCGAGCACGACACCAAGAACGTTGGCGGTTTGACGGTCATCGTGGCGGACCGGCCCGACCGGGCGCTGCTATCAGTTCCGCCTCGGCGTGGTCGCAGACCCGGAATGCGTTTGATGAGGGAAGTCGGCGGCGTGACACTCGAGCCCATGGACCGCAGGCTGGCCGCGAGCTTGGGCGAGCTCATGGGCGGACGGAGTTTCAATGCTTTCGAAGTTGATGGTCGATCCCTGCACGCAATGGCAGATGCCTATCGCAGGGTTTCGACGTCAGCGTCGTCCTATTGGACATGCGATATAGGCGGTGACGCTGTGCCGCCTCTGTCTCTGGATATCTCCAAGCTGAAGGTCACAATCAATATTGTTGGTCTTAACAGAGCTGAAGACATTCCGTCGGGCGTTTGATTCCATAAGTGCGTCCAGGACCCTGAGCTAACTAGGTTTAGGGTCCTGATCAGCTATCTGGACCGTCTTCAGGTTAAGCCCGCACAATCAAATCTGACCAACCTGAGAATAGTAGCAACCAACCCGCACACTATAGGGGTTGCTGCCCATTCCGAATGTCGGATTGGAGGACTAAACCCGTCGGTCCGACAGTCCTTGCGGACAGGCCGTTCTTGGCCAGCTCAAGGCAATAATAACGTTCGATCAACGCATTATGTTCGCCCCTTGTTGGCCACCAACTGAGTTTCGAAGATCCACAGCATTCGGTGGCTCATCCCTGTCGACTGTCTACTAGCTGGATCCGTTTCCCGGAGCCGCCTCGCGCGGGGCCTTTGAGCCGGGCTGGTGGGGGCTGGCAAGGGCGAAGAGCGCAGCGTCCCTTGCCTGCTCCCGGCAGGTCGGCTGGTCTCGCGGGTGAGGCGGCTTCGGGGTGTGTTTCCTGGTGGGCTGAGCGAAACCTTACCCCCTCCGATTGCGCCTCCTTTGCGAATGGGCGCCCTTGAATTCGCGGGCCACGAGACGGCGAGGGCGCACCGCAGCCTTTGATGGTATGTTCTTACGGAAAGGAACGCCATTGATCGCCACACGCCTGCATCCCCTGCTTGATCCAGCCACGCGACTTTACTGGGCGTCGCTGCTGGTGGCCTTGGTCTTGGCCATGCTGATCGCGGGTTGGGGGGAGCCGATCGCGCTCCTGCCGCTTCTGCTTGCGCTCGCGACGCTCGATTTCATGCGGACGCGGAAGGTCGCCTTTGAGCCGTTCCGAGACCTGCTCCGGAAAGCGCCAACATTTGAGGACAAAGACGGCCAGCTGACCTTGTTTGCGGCTGAAGAAGACGACCCAAAGTCTGACCCGACGCTGGGCTCGAGGCCGCTGCGGAAAATGAAGCCCAAAGCGAAGGCGCGCCAATCACGACATGCCGAACCGCTACCCCTACTCGAGATCGCGCGGGCCGCTGCCAGCCCGGATCGCCCGGACGTGATCACCAGCGCCTGGCTCTGGCAGGCGGGGCGGGATGAGCCGCTTGCGCCTTACCTCACCCTGTGCCTCAGGCAGGCGGAGCAGCAGCCAAGCTCGCTCCATGCGATCCGGGCGGCTTTCAAGATCATTGAATTCCTGCGTGCCGCTGATCTGAGCGACTTCGAGAGCAAGGAAGCCCTGTTCGACGCAGTCGCTACAGAGGCCTCGCGCGGGGCGGACGTGGTCAAGAAAGTCGCCCAGGGCAACTATCCACCGCTGCAGTCACGCCTTGCCGCGATTGACCCCAAGACATTGAAATTGCAACAAATACCCGGCTGATACCCCCGCCTTACCCGCGAGCGCCAGCAAACACTGGCAGAAATCCCTGGATCGTATCCAAGCGTTTTCCACAG
>CAYXQV010000128.1:0-7267 GCA_964467505.1 uncultured Hyphomonadaceae bacterium
TAATCCCATGGAGCAAGCATGAGTGAGACGGAAAATGCCGACCTCATCGAACTGACAACACAGATCGTGTCGTCTTTTGTCGCAAATAATCCGGTTCCGACCAGTTCGCTTCCGGAACTCATAAAGTCGGTTCACGCAACGCTTGTCGAGATTTCGACAGACAAGGAGACTTCTGCTCCACGACCGGAACCTGCGGTGGCGGTCAGCAAGTCGATCACACCTGATTACCTGATCTGCCTTGAAGATGGGCGCAAGCTGAAGATGCTCAAGCGCTACCTGCGCTCGCGCTACGACATGACGCCTGAGCAATACCGGGCACGCTGGAACCTGCCGGCAGATTATCCGATGGTCGCGCCGAATTATGCCAAGATCCGCTCGGAAAAGGCCAAGGAAATCGGCTTGGGTCGCAGGACGGGCACCGGCGGTTAGGCCCTCTTACTGGGCGCTTGCGTTTACAGGAGCCTGCGAGCGGCGCTTCAGGCCGCGCTTTCCAGGCCGAGCTGTTTCCAGACCGCCAGGATCGCCGAGACAAGCTCGTCCATCATCGCTTCGCTGTGCACCGGGCTCGGGGTGAAGCGCAGGCGCTCTGTCCCCTTCGGCACGGTCGGATAATTGATTGGCTGGACATAGATCCCGAAATCGAAGAGCAGCGTGTCGGACAGCGCCTTGCAGCGTTCCGGATCGCCCACCATCAGCGGCACGATATGGGTGTGGGTCGCCAGCACCGGCAGCCCGGCTTCCTCGAATTTCCGTCTCAGCAGGCTCGCCTGCTCCTGGTGACACGCACGCAGTTTGCGGCCCTCATCGCTGCGCAGCTTGCGCACGCTCGCAAGCGCACCCGCCGTCATCACCGGACATGATGACGTGGTGAAGATGAAGCCCGACGCCATGGAGCGGATCGCGTCCACGATCAGGATGTCAGCCGCGATATACCCGCCCATCACGCCAAACGCCTTGCCGAGTGTGCCCTCGATGATGTCGACCCGGTCCATCACACCATCGCGCTCAGCCACACCTGCGCCTTCATGGCCATAAAGACCGACAGCATGCACCTCGTCGAGATAGGTCATTGCACCGAACTCTTCCGCAAGATCGCAGAACTCGCCAATCGGGCCGACATCGCCATCCATGGAGTAGACGCTTTCGAACGCGATCAGTTTCGGGCGCTCGGGGTCGTCATTCTCGATCAGGGCGCGCAGATGGCCGACATCATTGTGCCGGAAGATGCGACGCTCACAGCCTGAACGGCGAATGCCCTCGATCATCGAGGCATGGTTGAGGGCGTCCGAATAGATGATCAGCCCCGGCAGGATCCGGCCCAGTGTCGAGAGCGTTGCATCATTGGCCACATAACCCGACGTGAACAACAGCGCGCCCGACTTGCCATGCAATTGCGCAAGTTCGTGCTCAAGGTCGACATGATACCGCGTGGTGCCGGAGATGTTGCGGGTGCCGCCCGATCCGGCGCCGAACTTGTCGATCGCCTCATGCATTGCGGCGAGCACGTCTTCGTCCTGACCCATTCCGAGATAGTCATTGGAGCACCAGACCGTGATCTCGCGTTCGCCATCCTCGAAGCGGGCCGTGGCTTTCGGGAAAGCCCCGCGCTGGCGCTGCAGGTCTACAAAGACGCGATAGCGCCCTTCCTCGTGAATGGTCGCAAGCGCGTCTTCAAAGGCTTTCAGGTGTCTCATGACGGTCGGATCCCGGAACGGACTGTTTTGTTATTGCCATGCAACTTAGTGGCCGGTCGCGGCAATTGCATCTGTCACAATCGCCGCACTCACACCGCTCGTGCACCGCCATGCAGGCCGCGGCCTTGATCTGCATCAAGCATCATAGCCGGGCAGTTCGCGATCGAGCTTTCTCAGCAGACCCGGCCAGGCCAGCCGGTTGGCAAGGGTTTTCGTGCCTTCGGGATTGCTTTGCCCCTTCACCACATCCTGCACATCCTGGCTGGGGAGGATGACATTGTCGCGGCCCGCGCTCAGGGCCCGTACCTGCATCGAGCAGGCCCGCTCCAGGAAGAACATCCGCAGGAAGCATTCCGCCGCCGAACCGCCAACCGTCAGCGTGCCATGGTTCCGCAGAAGCATGTTGTTCCGGCTACCCAAGTCTGACACGATCCGCGCGCGCTCGTCATGATCGAGCGCAACGCCTTCATAATCGTGATAGGCAAGGTCATGGCGCACCAGCATTGATGTCTGGCTGAGCGGCAGGAGGCCGTCAGCCTGCGCCGAGACGGCCACGCCATCATCGCTGTGCAGATGCATCACGACATGTGCATCCTCGCGCGCCGCATGCACGGCCGAATGGATGGTGAAACCGGCGGGATTGATAAAATACTCCGTATCCTGAACAATGTTGCCTTCAAGGTCGACCTTGACCAGCGACGAGGCCGTCATCTCCTCGAAAAAGAAACCATAGGGGTTGATCAGGAAATGATGCTCCGGGCCCGGCACGCGGTGCGAAATATGCGTGAAGATCATGTCGTCCCAGCCATGCAGCGCCACCAGCCTGTACATGGCGGCGAGATCAACCCGCACTTTCCATTCCTCGGCGCTGACGCTACTGCGCAGGTCCATTGTCTTCATGTCATCGGCCATGGTCATTTCCTCCCGGAGTCATTCTTGCTTGATGATATCCAACTCTAGCCGAAACGCGTGCGATGCGCGAGTCTTGACGAACCGGGTCGGTGCAGACGAGATGACACACCTATGAGCGATATCATGATTGCCTTCAGCGCTTCGAAGCGGCCCGAAGCCCAGGAGGCACTCGAAAGACTCGTGCGGAAATATGGCCAGTGTGATGAGGAAAAGGCTGACGTGATCGTCGCGCTGGGTGGCGATGGCGCCATGCTGGACGCTCTGCGCAGCCGTTTCGATGATCACAAGCCCGTCTACGGCATGCATCGCGGCACGGTCGGCTTCCTGATGAATGATTATGACGAGGACGACCTGCCGTCCCGAATCGACCGCGCCGAACGCGCGCGCCTGCATCCCTTGCAGATGATCGCGACCGACATCCATGACCAGGTACACCGCCGGCTTGCGATCAACGAGGTCTCCATGCTGCGCCAGACGGCACAGACCGCGCGCCTGCGGATCCTTGTGGATGGCAGGGAACGCCTTGCCCAACTGGCCTGTGATGGTGTCATGGTGGCAACCCCGGCCGGCTCGACGGCCTATAATCTCTCCGCTTATGGCCCGATCCTGCCCATCGGCGCGAACCTGCTGGCGCTCACCCCGATCAGCCCGTTCCGGCCACGGCGCTGGCGCGGCGCTCTCCTGCGCCATGACGCGAAGGTGCGCATCGAGGTGAAATCACCCCAACACAGGCCGGTCTCTGCCGTCGCCGACAATCAGGAGGTGCGCGACATCGTGACGGTGGAAGTTACCGAGAACCGCTCGCTCCACCTGACGCTGCTGTTCGATCCCAGCCATGCGCTCGACGAACGCATCCTGCGCGAGCAATTCACCATCTGACCGGCGCAGCTTGCTGCTTTATGGTAAAACTCTATTCAAACCATGCTGGTAGACTTGGCTGCATGATCAAGAAGCTTTTGCACCTCTTTCGCGCGCGTTCCGCTGAAGGCGAAGCGCCGCCGCCGCCTGATCTCTCGCGGATCTTCCCCGAATTGGCAGCTGCCGATGCCCCGCGCGAGGAAAGCGGCGGCGAGGCACCCCCCACTCCCTCTGGCGAGCCGACGCGCGAAGACATGTCGCCGACCGGCAAGACGATGCCATGGGCACCCGATTCGGCAGACTTCGCCGACTGGCTTGCCGGCGATATCGAGCAATTGCGCGACAATCTGCACACGCTGTCGAAACTGCCGACATCGCCGAGCCGGATTCGCGCGCTTTTCCTCACCTCACACAATCTTCGCGGCACAGCCGAGCCCTATGGCTATCCGGTGATCGGACGGATCTGCACGTCCTTGTGCATGTTGCTTGACGGTACTGAGGACGCCGCGCCCGATCTCGCGCTTGTCAACCTCCATGTCGAGGCCGCTGCGGCGGCTGCACGCGCCGGTCCGGGAGAGGCCAGCGACGAGCTCGCCGACACGGTCTGCCGCGCGCTCGAGGAAAAAGTTGCACGCCGAACCGGCTCGAACTGACCTGCGCCAAGCCGGCATGAGCCCGGCTGGAAACTCCCTATCGGGGCGTGCGCGGGCCTGCAACATCGCGGACATTCTCAAGCGGCTCAAGGGTCTGGCCATAGCCCTCCACCTGCGGAATGCGCAGGCACGCATTGCCGTCCTCGTCGCTGGTCATCTCCGGCAGGACCCGCACCACCGGCTCGGTCGCAAAGCGGGTCATCGCCTCCTGCGTGCTCTTTGCAAGGCCAAGCCGCCTGAGATTCATCCGCGTGGGAAAGATGATCGTCGCCTCGCCAGCCGCTTCCTGGCGCAGCGCTTCATGCGGTGACAGCCAGGTCGCCTCGGTCGTCTCGCGTCCGTCCTGGCTCGCAATCTGCGCATCCGGCGTCGCGGCGATGAAGAAATGCGTGTCAAAGCGTTTCGGCATCATCGCCGGGGTCACCCAATGACCGAAATGCACCAGCGTATCTGTGGCCAGCACAAGCCCATGCTCGCGCATCAGGCCAAGAAAACTCTCCTCGCCGCGATCGACGGCTGCACGGAACGGATCAAGCTTGCGCGCAATATCGGGGCCAACAAGCGGCTTGCCGGGACCGCGCGCGGTCTCAGGGCGCGCCAGCACGATCCCCGACTCCTCGTAACATTCCCGGATGGCAGCGATCCGCACGCAAAGCGGTTCATCGCAATGCTCACAATCGCTGCGCTCCGACCATTCCGGCAAGGCGTCCTCGTCATTCGCCTTGCCACCCGGAAAGACCAGGGCGCCAGAGGCAAAATCGATCTGGTAATGGCGTTTCACCAGCAGCACCTGCATCTCGTCGGCGTCGCGCAGCAGCAGGATCGTGGCCGACAGGCGGGGTTCGGCGGCGGCATCAGACATGAAAAAGGCTCCGGGTGATCTCTTGAATTTCACTGAAATCGCAGCGCTCGAATGCGCGTGAAATTCAGGCGTTCGTGGCATCAATGCGGTTCGTCAGCAATATTGGTGTCCCAGATGCAGTCCCATGCAATCCCTCACGCTAGGGCAAGCCTCAATTCCCCCGCATGCCGTCATCGTTTCGAGCCGGTCGTCCACATCGTGTCGGGCGAGCCTGCCGCGACCCTGTCGCAAGGCATGCGGCAATATGGAGATGGGGTGCGCTTCACCGCCCACGGCTACCAGGCTCCCGCAACACCACCGGGAGAATGGCTCGCTTCGTCACTTGAGACAACGCTCAGCGAGGCCAGCGCCAACGCGATCAACACGCGGCCGCTTCATGTGCCCGCCCCCAGTCCTGCCCTGCTTGATACGGCCGCGCGTGGCGCCTGCCTCGACGCCCTGCACCGCATGCGCGCCTGCGCCCAGGAAATCGTCCTGGAATTCGATGACTGGGTGCTGGCAACCTCGCGCCGCGAGCTGGTCTTCGCCCTCAGCCGCTTCAAGAGCGTCGGTTTCCGGCTTTGCGTCGATGCGACATCCAGCTGGCAGATCCCAGCCGCCCCTGCGGTCCTTTTGCTGATCGACAGTGTGCGCGTGGATGCCCGCGCGCTGTCGGATGATGGCGAGCTTGCCGCGCATTGCCGCGAGCTTGCCCTCAGCGACATCGACATCATTGTCGACCGGCCGCGCTGGCGCGATGCCGGGAGGCTGGGAGAATTCGGCGTGCGCTATGCCAGCCGACCGCTGGCCGATGCCTGATCAGGCCGCATCCGTCGCGCTCTTGGGCTCATCATTGGCGTCGAGCTTTTCGAGCAGATAGTCGACATCCTCACGCGGCAAAGCCTGGAACTGTGTCAGGACGCGTTCGACCATGCGGTTGCGGAACCGGGTCCGGTCGCGCGGTCCCCCGTCATATTCGGTCTCGTGAAAGACAGCGACAGCTGCCCGCACGACCGGCAGGTATTTGCGTGGCAGGCCGGCACGATCAAACACCGCCTGCAGACCGAGCGGGCCGGCATCGTGGATCATCAGCCAGACCCGCTGGTGAGGCACGCCGGAAAGTTCGGCAATGGCATGCTCGACGAAACTCATATGGCCCAGACAAAGCGCCCGGATGATCAGGGAATGGGTCAGGCGGCCATTGAGATTGAGCTGCGAGACGAAGCGCGGCAGGTCGCTGGTGCGCCCGGCCTGTTCGACAAGGTCGATGGTGGCGCGCTCACGGGCCCCGGCAGCCAGGTCGATTGCCAGTTGGGCGGGCAGTTCATGACGGTTGACCAGCATGTCGAAGACCTTGCCGGACACCATGGAGACCATTTTCTCGGCAATGTGCATCGGCACATATTCGCGCTCGACAAGCGCTTCATGCAGGCTGGAATCCGTCGGGAAGCGCTGCAGGCTGTCGGCAAAGGCCTTGTCGCTCCAGTCTGCGCCATCATTTTCCGCCAGTCTCTGGACCGCCTCACCGGCGGCATGTTCGGCAATGATCTCGGCCAGCGTCGTGGACACCCGCTCGCGACCGGCCACAGCACACTGTTTTGCGGCGGTGGCCGAAAGGACGATCTCGATAAGATCCTCCTCTGCAAAGCAGGGTGAGTTCTCCAGCACGGGGATGGCCACCGATTCGACATCGCGGGCGAGCCTGAGCGCAATTTCACGCGGCAGCGCAGGCGAATTGCGCAGCGTGATCGCCAGCGTCCGGCGGACCAGTTCCGCAGTGTCCTCGGCGAGAATCGACATGATTTCCTGGGCATGGGCGCGTTCGGTGTTGCTGAGCACATCGAGCGCCATGCGCCGACACAGGCGATGGGCAACCGATGCGCGCTGCTCGGGCGTCTCCCCCTTCATCAGGCGGTGAATATCGTCTTGGCTCAGCTCGGGTCGTATCGTCTTGAGGCTCATCGTATCGGCACTTTCCGCAAAGACAGGCAGGACAATTCCCATTTAAATGTAGAGAATGCGGTTAACATTGATTTACCAGCAGCCGGAAAGACCCGCTGCACACATCTGGGAGGACATATGCTCGACGGTATCCGCGTCATCGAACACGCCACTTACATGGCCGCGCCCGGCGCCGGCTCGATCCTGAGCGACTGGGGCGCGCAGGTGATCAAGATCGAACCGCCGGGCGGCGATCCGATCCGCGGTTTCTTCCGCACCATCGGAACCGACATCCAGGACAACCCGGTTTTCGACTTCGACAATCGTGGCAAGCAGTCGATCATTCTCGACACCTCGACCCGTGAGGG
>CAYXQV010000129.1:0-7202 GCA_964467505.1 uncultured Hyphomonadaceae bacterium
AAGCTCGACACACCACAGGCTCGGAAATGACAGGCCGCCGCCCGCCCAGGCAAGAGGCAATGAAAAGCACCATCCCAGCAATTGCGACCAGTCCGACTGATTGATCCCGACAAGAGACATTGGCGAACTGATGCCTGATAAGCCAGTCTTAGCCGGAGGCAGCCTTATCGTTCTCGGCGCCCAAACGGCTGGATCGACCCGGACTTGCCGCTCAGTCGCCGGGTGGCAGTTCATATGGGCATTTGTTAGCCGGATGCTCAAACACGTCGTCGGGCAGGAAACAGCGGCAGGGGGAGACGAAGTCGCTGTTTGGGTCATCGGGATCAACGCGCGGTTCGCCGTCCAGAACGGGATAGGTGTTGAGGTCCGCCCGCGTGAACCAGAGCGGGGCGTTGGCGTCGTGTAGCATTTCGCAGGCCATGCGCACCTGTTCGCGGCGGTCTTGTTGCAGTGTGATGGCAGGCAATTGCCAGAGCCGCGCCGTGTTGTTTTCGTGAGAGCCGGTGACGATGCGGCCGTCGCGGGTCAGCGCCACGGAGTGAACCCCGCGATTGACCCCGCGCCGATAGCCGTTGAAGACGCGAATCTCTTCGCCCGTCTCCAGGTCCCAGAGCCGCGCCGTGTCGTCGTTAGACCCGGTGACGAGGCGTCCGTCGCCGGTCAGCGCCACGGAGGTAACAAAGCTGGTATGTCCGGCAAACGTACGGATTTCCTGTCCTGTTTCAAGGTTCCAGAGCCGCGCCGTTTCGTCCAACGAACCCGTGACAAGGCGGCCATTGCCGGTCACCGCCACGGACGTGACATCGCGCTTGTGGCCGGTGAAGGCACGGAGTTCCTCTCCTGTCTCCAAGTCCCACAGCCGCGCAGTGCCGTAGTCCGAGCCTGTGACGAGGCGGCCGTCGCCGGTCAGCGCCACGGATCTGACCCCGCCCTCATGGCCGGTGAAGGCGCGTAGCTCTTTGCCGGTCTCCAGGTCCCACAGCCGCGCCGTGCGGTCGACAGATCCTGTGACGAGACGGCCATCACCGGTCAGCGCCACGGATCCGACCCCGCCCTCATGGCCGGTGAAGGCACGCAGCTCTTTGCCGGTCTCCAGGTCCCAAAGCCGCGCCGAGTTATCCCAAGCGCCGGAGACGAGGCGGTCATCCCTGGTTAGTGCGACCGAGGTGACTGCGCCTTCAATGATCCTGTTGACGTCGCCGATCGTCCTCGTGGTGCTATTCGTCCGATCTCTGCTCCGTAGCGCGGTGTGGATGAAGGCACGGATCTCTGTACCAGTTCCGAGGTCCCATAGCCGCACCGTCCTGTCTCGAGAGCCCGTAACGAGCCGGCCATCGCCGGTTAGCGCCACGGAATAGACCGGCCCCTGATGGCCGGTAAAAGCACGAACAACACCCCCGTTCTCTGGGCTGGTCTCCAGATCCCATAAGCGCGCCGTGCTGTCTCCAGAGCCCGTGACCAGGCGGCCATCGCCTGTCACGGCTACTGTGACTCCGCCATTGAGCATGAGCTTATGGCCGGTGAAAGCGCGCAGCTCTTGGCCGGTCTCCAGGTCCCACAGTCGCGCCGTATCGTCGTTAGACCCGGTGACGAGGCGGCCATCGCCAGTAAGCGCTACGGATCTGACCCCGCCCTTATGGCCAGTGAAGGTGCGGATCACTTTGCCCGTCTCCAGTTCCCACAGTCGCGCCGCACCGTTCCCGTCGCCGGTGATCAGTCTGCCGTCGCCATTGAGCGCCACGGACAAGACCCCGTACTCATGGCCGGTGAAAGCGCGAATCTCTTCGCCGGTCTCCAGGTCCCATAGCAGCGCCGTATCGTCATAAGAGCCAGTGATGAGGCGTCCATCGCCGGTGACGGCCACGGAATAGACCGCGCGCTCATGTCCGGTGAAGGCGCGGAGTTCCTCGCCGGTCTCCAGGTCCCACAGCCGCGCCTTGCCGTCCGCCGAGCCGGTGACGAGGCGACCATCACCGGTCAGCGCCACGGAATTAACCTGTCGATTCCTGCGCCGATAGCCATTGAAGACGCGGATTTCCTCGCCCGTCTCCAGGTCCCAGAGCCGTGCCGTGTGGTCGTCTGAGCCTGTAACGAGGCGACCGTCGCCGGTGAGCGCGACAGAGGTGACCCGGCTTTCATGGCCGATGAAGGCGCGGATTTCCTGTCCTGTTTCAAGGTCCCAGAGCCGCGCCGTATTGTCGTTAGACCCTGTGACGAGACGGCCATCACCGGTCAGCGCCACGGAATTGACCGGCCCCTGATGGCCCTTGAACACTTGGCGGAAGCGGTTGTTGCTGACCGCCGCCTCTAGGCGTGCACGAGCGAAGGCATAGCGGCTGGCGCTCGGGTCGGCCTGCAACGCCATGAGGATGGAGGTCGTGTGATCGGCGCTTTCGTCGGCGAAGATCGCCTTGGACTCCCTGGCAATAATGTCTGAATTTCGAAGTTCGGCGGTGGCGAGGCGTTCGTCCGCCAGGGCCGACTGTGTGCGAGCATCCTCTTGAAACTCCAGCGCAAACCACCCAGCAACAAGCGCTGCCGCTGTCAGCATAAGACCGAGCGCCACCAGACCGCCGCCGAACGCCATCTGACGCCTTTGTCGCCGCCCTTCGCGTTGCCAGAGGGCGTCAAACGGTACGCTCGCAAGACCAGCTGCGATACGGGTGAGCGCACTGGCGCGGCCATCCTGCACCAGATTGGCGGCGAGCGGCTCTCTCTCAAGAAAGGCGGGCGGGAAGCATTCGGTGGCCGCATCGCCCGAATTGGGCATTCCCGCGATGATCAGCGCCAGCACCTTGTCGGCGCGGCCCGTTTCGCGGAAATGGCGAATCTCTTTATCGACCCAGTCCGACTGGGCCGCATTGGGCGAGCAGAGCACGATCAGGTATTCGCTCGCGGCAATCTTCGCCTGCAGCGCGGGCCAGACTTCGGGCGAGGCGGTGAGGTCGGTCTTGTCGCGGAAGATCCGGCCGAGCTTGCGGTCATCCTTGCCGGGCGCGGCAACCGCCTTTGGCAGGCGAAAGCTCTCCAGCCAGGATTGGATTTTCCCGGCCTCGGCAGAGTCCTTCTGAGAATAAGAAATGAACGCCTTGTATCTCTCTGTAGGTTGGTCCCGAGCCATGATCGCGTCCACCAAAATTCAGCCAGACGATAGTACTTCGGGCCAACGAGATGGACAATGTTCGATGTGGCTCGAATCGATCGCCCTAAATGACCGGTGAAGACGGCGCGGTCCTTCACGGAAAAGGATGCTCTGGACAGAATAATTGTGACGTCTGCTAGTGCGCCCGTTTCTGCTGCCGCTCTCAGCCGAGCAGCATCGGACAATTTAGCGCCAAAAGCCTCATTGACGCAGCACTACTACGCGAGCTCTTGCAAGGAAGAATTTCGCTTAGCAAGTGACCGATAACTGTTCAAGCGAACGCAACCACCTCTGTCCGCAACATGGATCATACACTTTGCGCGAGCCAATATTGACTCCGAGCTGTTTTGCTTAAGGGTTTCATTTTCTGCGCTGCCATCCTAATACGTGAGTTTGAAGGGTCAGTTCTCTTGTCTTCAGACGCATCACCATCCGCACGAATTCGATCTAACACCGATGTGGTTCAAAAGCTGGTAATTCGGCGGCCTGATGACTGGCACGTCCATCTGCGGGACGGGCAAATGCTTTCTGCGGTCGCCAATTACACTGCACGCCAGTTCGCTCGCGCAATAATTATGCCGAACCTCGATTCGCCGATCACCACCGTTATCGCCGCCGACGCCTATAGGTCTCGCATTGTCGCAGCGATTGCTCCGGACAGCACCTTCACGCCATTGATGACCTGTTACCTCACTGACGAGATCGATCGGGCCGAAATCGAACGCGGTTTCATGGCGGGCGTTTTCGCAGCCTGCAAACTCTATCCCGCGCATGCCACAACCAACGCCGGGCATGGGGTCACAGATGTACAGAACATCTACCCGGTACTGGAAGCCATGCAGCGGATTGGGATGCCATTGTTGCTCCACGGCGAAGTGACGGACAAGCATGTCGATGTGTTTGACCGCGAAGCGGTGTTCATCGACCGTGTGCTATCCAAGCTAATCCGGGATTTCCCAGCGCTGAAGGTGGTTTTTGAGCACATAACGACCGCGGATGCGGTGGCGTTTGTCGAGGACGGGCCCAGCAACGTGGCGGCCACAATCACACCTCACCATCTCGATTTCAATCGGAACGCAATGTTTGACGGAGGCATTCGGCCGCATTTCTACTGTCTGCCAGTTGCAAAACGCGAGCATCATCGCCTCGCCTTGCGCCGCGCAGCCACATCCGGGTTGTCCAGATTTTTCCTTGGCACAGATTCAGCGCCACACGCTGTCAGCGACAAGGAATCAGCTTGCGGCTGCGCCGGCATTTTCAATGCGCCGCATGCGCTGGAAAGTTATGCCAAGACCTTTGAGGAGGAGGGGGCGCTCGCGAACCTGGAGGCGTTTGCATCGGAGAACGGGCCTCGATTCTATGGGCTTGCTTTAAACACGGAACGGGTAGTACTAGAACGTACCCCGCACGTGGTCCCAAGTCTCATTGAGGCCGCATCTGAGGTGATTCCTTTCCATGCCGGCTGCACACTCGCATGGCGTTTCGCTGGGACAGCGACCGCTTAGGGCCAACATGGACGCCCTGTTCAACCCCAAAACCCTTTCATCTCTTTGTGCGCCCCGAGATGCCGCTTTCAGCCGGACAGCAACCGATAATTCATCGCCGGACTACGAAATTCAACATAGAGTCCGGTGGGGCAGGAAGACGACGCTTAGCGGCCTGTGCGGTTCGCATTGCCTCAAGCATTCGCGTGGATAGCTTAGAATTCGCGACCAATAAAGAGTTTCGCCATCGCGTCGTCAGCGCCGTTCGTGACCCCCGCACGGACAGCGGATTGAAGATAGACGCCATTGTCCCAAGACGCTTTGATCACGGGACCGATTTGATGTGCCTGCTCCTCGATGCCTTGAATATCGCGCGAGTTTCCAAACTCGCTGAACAGCTCCAGCCCGAGCCGCCAGTCTGACGTCGCCAATGCGGAGATGTCGACCGCCCGCGTGATCTGGCCGCGCGCTTGCAGGGCGACGCCGCCTTCGCTGTCATTCCCTGCCTCGACCTCACCGATGAGGTTGGCGCGCCACTCCCAGCCGCTTGCGAACTTGTCGGTCACGGTCAGGCGAACTTCCGCTTCGTCGGGCCCACCATCGTCGGCGAAGGCGTAAGCGAACCGCAATCCGCCGTTGAAGCCCTGGCCGTCTGACGCCTCCTCGCTCCATTGAAACCAGTTCTCGACGGTGAAGCTTGTGAAATCCCAGTTCTCGTCTTCGGGCCTCGAAAACCTGCCGATCAAGCGCAGCTGATACCAGTCTGAAAAGCTGTGGTCGTAGTGAATTCGGCTCGCAACGTTGTTTTCATCGTCAAGGCCGGCGCGGAATTCGACGGCGCGTTCGCCGTCGGTCACGCCGGCCGACCCGACATTACCCGTCAAGGACTGCGCCTCCGCGAAAGTGACAACAAGACAGGCGGCGACGCAGCCGCTGGCGGGGAGTCGATAGAACATGAGGTCGGTCTCCTTGAAAACCGAAGGCCCCGCCTCCGATCCGGATGCGGGACCTTAAGTTTAGAATTGCGTCATCTTAATGGATCGGCGCGAGCAACTCCGGCGCGGTCACGAGTTGGCGAACGCCATGGGATTCGGTTTCGTTGAAGACGTTTCCGCTTTCCGCCCAGGCGTGAAGCGAGTTGATATCCAGCTTGGCGCATTGCGGCCGCACGCTCCAGGTAACCTTGGCTGGCGAGCAGCTGCTTTGAGTGTAGCTCGGACCGGTCGTGGAGCCGCGGAAGACGACCGGTGTTCCGGTGTCCGACGGGATCGACAGCGCCTGGTGACGGCCAGCGGCCATATTGCCCCGATAGGCCATGTCCACGAAATTCAGGGCCGTTTCGTCGTTCACCGCGAGGAAGGTCTGCGCTTCCACGCGCAGCAGCGGATCCGTGCAGCCTTCTGGTACGCTGGCGCCGAGTCCCTCCCCCGGCGACGCCTGACACGAGGTGTGGACCCAGTGCACCTCGATCGTATCGCCCGGATTGACGCCCTGATATGCGCCGGGCGCCGGGCGCAGTTCTTCGTCGGTGAGATCGGCGGTCCCGTTACAGGCGTAACCGCCACTGTCCGTGGCGTTGACGAACACTGAAAATCCGGGGCCTTTATGCTCTGCGTTGGTGTGCGTGTGAATGTTGCAGAGATTCATCTGCGAAGCTGGCGGCGCAATCGGAAATTTGACCGCGTTCAGCCCGGCGACATTCGTGATGTCTCGCGGCGTCTGTGGTCCCGCGTCCTCGCAAAGCGGCGCACCGGTCTCCGCTGCGGCGGATGATTGCGGCTGCGATTCGTCGGTTGTGTTGGCGCACGCGGCGAGTCCGATCGTCGCGAGCGAAATCACGAGATGTTGCGTCCTGAACTGCATGGGATGCCCCCTGTCGTTTGCTGAAGTGCCACGGGTATCGAGAAGCTGCAAAAGAACAAGTTGCATTAAATTCTAAGTGCTATAACGTTAGCTTATAATGCGCCCGACTCTCCGTCAGCTCCGCTATCTTGTCGCGCTTGCCGAAACCGGCCGCTTCGGCGACGCTGCTCGGATGTGCAATGTCAGCCAGCCCGCGCTGTCGGCACAGATTGCGACGCTTGAAGCCGATCTCGGTGCCGTCCTGGTCGAACGTCGCAGCTCGGGCATCGCCTTGACGCCCGCCGGGCGGGAGACGGTCCGACGCGCCCGCCAATTGCTGAGAGACGCGCAGGACCTGAAGGACGCCGTGCGCTCAAGCGACAAGCAGTTGACAGGCACGCTGCGGCTCGGCGTGTTGCCGTCCATAGGTGCCTATTTGTTGCCAATTGCGACGACCGAACTCCATAGGCGCTACCCTGCTCTCAGGCTCCACGTGCAGGAAGACGATACGAGATCTTTGACCCGGGGACTTGTCGAAGGCCGCCTCGACTGCACGCTGTCGACGCCTGGCGACCGCGACGATATCCGCGACGAATTCCTTTTCGATGAAACGCTTTGGGTCTGCGCCGCGCCAGAAGATGACATCAATTCCGAACATGGCCCGATCCCTCTCTCCGCCTTAACAGGCTGCTGAAAAAGTGTCGCGTTTGGTTTCGAATGCTGATTCCTTGCCC
>CAYXQV010000130.1:0-7175 GCA_964467505.1 uncultured Hyphomonadaceae bacterium
CGTCTTCAAGGCGCGCCACCAGCCACAAGCCGTTCTGCTCGAACGGGCCCGCCACTGCGCCGGGCTGGGCGCCGGAGCCGAACAGCGCCTGGGCAAGTTGTTCATTGGCCAGCTCGTTTCGCGTGGCACTCCTCACATTGATTGCCTGCGGGCCTGGCGAGGAAAGCGTTGCCGGATCGGCACCACCGGCCAGCCGGCCTAGCGCATTACGCGCGGCTTCCTGGCTGGTCATCACCACTTCGGTGAAACGGCGCGTGTCAGGCTCTGAAAAGCGCTGGCGCTTCTGGCTCTCATAGATCGCGCGCAGGTCTTCCTCCGAGGTCTCCACCTGGTGGATGAAATCTCGCGGAGAAAGGTCAAGCCGGCTGATCGCGCGGCGTTCGTCAATTGCGAAACGAGACTGGTTGGCAGCATAGAATTCGGCCACAGCCTCATCGTCCGGCGCGTCGAGTTCGCCGATATCCTCTCGCGACACGGTAAACCAGGCGGCGTCGCGGCTTTCCGCGAGATATTGCGCCTGCAGGCGTTGCAGGCTTTCGGGCGGCTGCAGGGCGGCGCCAGCGGCAGCGCTCAGATAGTTCATCGTGCGTTCGTCGCGCACATCGCCTTCGAAACGCTGCGGGGTCAGCTGGTTCTGCCCGAGGACGCTGCGATAGGTCTGGGTGCTGAATTCCCCGGTCAGCGGGTCGGCAAAGACGTCCATCTCGCGGACCTCCTCACTGACCGCCCTGGTGCTTGCGCGCGCGCCGATGCGTTCGGCATAGCCAAGATTTGCGATCCGCCCGGCCTCCACAGCGAAAAGCTGGTCGACCGCTCCGCTTTCGACGGCATCCTGCCGGCTCATCAGGTTGCCCTGGTTGCGCTGGCTGCGCAGATAGGACTCGACCCGAAAGTCGAAATCCTGCCGGGTCATGCCGCGCTTGCCGGCCTGGATGATATTGTCACCGAGACTGCCGGAGAACACGTCGGTGACACCCCATGCGGCCATGGAGATGATAATCAGGCCAAACAGGACGAGGGAAACCTTGGAGCGGAGGAAGTTCCTCATCAGGGTGAGCATGGCAGCTGGCCTCGTGAAGTCGCTTGAATGGATGAGCCCTGCTTGCTAGGCGAGTGCGATTGGTCTGACAAGAGACAGGGAGGGGCGTGTGGCACGAACGGTGATTGCGGGAAACTGGAAGATGAACGGCCTGCGCGGCTCGCTTGATGAGGTGCGCGCCGTCATAGAGGGGCTGGAGGGGGCTGAAACCGGCGCAGAATGCCTGATCTGCCCGCCCGCCACGCTCGTTGCTGCCATGGCTGAGCTGGCCCGTGGCAGCACGTTGAAAATAGGCGGACAAACCTGTCATCAGGCCGAAAAGGGCGCGCATACCGGCGATATTTCCGCGTCGATGCTGGCGGATGCCGGGGCAAGCCATGTCATTCTCGGCCATTCAGAGCGGCGCGCCGACCATGGCGAAACTGACGAGATCGTTGCAGGACAGGTCGGCGCAGCACTTGATGGCGGCCTTGTGCCGGTCATCTGCATTGGCGAAACGCTCGCCCAGCGTGAAGCCGGCCGGACGCTCGAAATAGTCACCAGCCAGCTTGCCGGATCGCTGCCCGATGCGCTTGCGGGCGCCGATTTCATCCTTGCCTATGAGCCTGTCTGGGCCATCGGCACGGGGCTGACGCCAACGCTGGAGCAGATTGGCAAGGTCCATGATGCGATCCGCGCGCAGCTCGCCGGGCGGTTTGCAGAGGCTGGCCAGCAGGCGCCGATCCTTTATGGTGGCTCGATGAAACCCGGCAATGCCGCCGAAATTCTCAGCTGTCGCGAAGTCAATGGTGGTCTTGTCGGCGGCGCCAGCTTGAAGGCGGCAGACTTGCTTGCCATTTACGCTGCAGCCGGCTGAAGTAATTTCACTCCGGGCTTGGCGCAGCGCCAGGATTTGCCTATGCCGCGCCTTTGCCTCCCCAAAAGGGCCTGAACGCATCCATGCAGAATGTCATTCTTGTCGTCCATATCCTCGCCTGCGTCGCGCTGACGGCCGTGGTTCTCCTTCAGCGGTCCGAAGGCGGGGCGCTGGGCATTGGTGGCGGGGGCAGCGGTGGCGGGCTAATGTCGGGCCGCGGAGCCGCCGGCGCGCTGGTGCGCACGACGATGATCTTTGCCGGCGTGTTCTTTGTCACCAGCCTGGTACTGACAACACTGGCCAACCGCAATCAGGACGACCGCACGCAGGTTGAGCGCGCCCTTGAAGGTGAGGGGGCGGGAGCAATGCAGGATGCTCTCGATGCCGATACGCCGCTCATCCTCGACCCGCTGAGCGAAGGCGACGACACCGCGCCGCCCGCAACCGACGCGCCTGTGGGCGAGGTCCCGCCGGTTTCAGGCGACCCGCTTGCCGAAGCTCCGGCTGAAACACCTGCCGGGAATGGTGATGGCGCAGCGCCTGAAGACGCCCCGAACTGATGTTTCACGCCTGCCGCTGGCGCAGGCGCTTGCGTCCCGACACGAATCCCGACATTCTGGCTTTCCATGATCCGCTACATTTTCATTACTGGCGGCGTGGTTTCCTCACTCGGCAAGGGTATCGCGTCAGCGGCCATGGGCAGCCTGCTGCAGGCACGTGGCTATGGCGTGAGACTGCGCAAGCTTGACCCGTATCTCAATGTCGATCCGGGCACGATGAGCCCGCGCCAGCATGGCGAGGTTTTCGTGACCGATGATGGCGCTGAAACCGATCTCGATCTTGGCCATTATGAGCGGTTTACCGGCGTCAGTGCGCGCAAGAGCGACAATATCACGACCGGGCAGATCTATCGCGACATTCTCGACAAGGAGCGGCGGGGAGACTATCTCGGCGCGACAATCCAGGTGATCCCGCACGTCACCGATGCAATAAAGGAGTTCGTCCTTGCCGACCCCGGCGAGGGCGTGGATTTCGTGCTGTGCGAGATCGGCGGCACGGTCGGCGACATTGAGGGGCTGCCCTTTTTCGAGGCGATCCGCCAGCTTGGCCAGGAACTCGGGCCAGAGCGCGCGGTCTTCGTGCATCTCACGCTCCTGCCGTATATCCCGGCAGCCGGTGAGATGAAGACCAAGCCGACCCAGCATTCGGTCAAGGAACTGCGCTCGATCGGCATCCAGCCCGATATCCTGCTGTGCCGCTGTGACCGGCCGATCCCTGACACGGAGAAAAGGAAGATTGCCAGTTTCTGCAATGTCCGTGCAAGCAGCGTGATCGAGGCGCGCGATGTCGGCCATATCTATGACGTACCTGCGGCCTATCATGGCGAAGGTCTCGATGACGAAGTGCTGTACCATTTCCGTCTGGAAGGCGCGCCGCAACCCGACCTGACGCGCTGGGACGAGATCGCTCACACAATCCACAATCCCGACGGCGAGGTCTGCATCGGCCTTGTCGGCAAGTATACCGATGTGCCCGACGCCTACAAATCAGTGATGGAAGCGCTCGATCATGGCGGTCTTGCCAACCGTGTGGGCGTCGATATCCGCCTGATCGATTCCGAACAGTTCGATGACGAGCATCGCCCGCTCGATATCCTGGAAGGCGTCCACGGGATCATCCTGCCCGGTGGCTTTGGTGAGCGCGGGGCGCGCGGCAAGATGCGCGCAGCACGGTTCGCCCGCGAGCGTGATGTGCCCTGTTTCGGTGTCTGCTATGGCATGCAGCTCTCGGTGATCGAGGCGGCACGCTCACTGGCCGGGATCGACCTGGCCTCCAGCACGGAATTCGGCGAGACCAATGAACCGGTCGTCGCTTTGATGGAAGAGTGGACCCGCGGCAATGAGAAAGAGGTGCGCAGCGCAAAGGGTGACAAGGGTGGCACGATGCGTTTGGGCGCCTATACCGCCCGCCTGGCGCCAGGCAGCAAGGTCGCGAAGATTTATGGCATGCAGGAAATTTCCGAGCGCCATCGCCACCGCTATGAGGTGAATGTCGGTTATCTTGGGGCGCTGGAAAAGGCGGGCGTGCATTTTTCCGGGATTTCGCCTGACGGCAAACTGCCGGAAATCTTCGAGCTTCCCGGACATCCCTGGTTTATTGGCGTGCAGTTTCACCCGGAGCTGAAGTCGCGGCCATTCGATCCGCATCCGCTATTTGCCAGTTTTATCGAAGCGGCGGTCAAGCAAAGCAGGCTTGTGTGAACGCGGCGGCTTTCGGGGTTGATATCTGGACTGGCCGGCGGTATCAGCATCGCTTCGGAATTCTCAAGGGGGCGAGGCCCCCCGCACGTCGTGAACACGGATCAAGACCATGGCTGTCCCCAAGCGCAAGACCACTCCCTCGAAGCGCGGCATGCGCCGTGCTCATGACCGGCTCAAACCGGCGACCTATGTCGAGGACGCCGAGACAGGCGAGCTGCACCGTCCCCACCATATTGATCCCAAGACGGGGATGTATCGTGGCCGCCAGGTGATCGAGCCTAAAGAGGACTGACCGACCGGTGTGTCGCACACCACGCATGGATGCGGCCTTGCAGCGTAAGTGTTGCGGGCTGGTTCTTGCGGGCGGTGGCTGAATGATGACAGGTCGGGACTGAGAAGCCGCGCGGTTGGCGCCAGGATCATTGCGCGCTGGACTTTCCCGAGACCGGTTGATATCAACGCTCACCAATTCAAGCGCCGATTTGATCCCCAGCTTGCGGGCGCGTTATAAATCCAGCTAAAGAGGCTAGCGTTCAGTGTGTTCGCTCCCCTTGTTCCCGCAGGCCGATCATGTCGACGCGACCCCTTGCAAGGAGTTGCACATGATGGCGACACTCGAAACACGCGCGGAAAATACCGACACGGTCGAACTTGACGGCTTTTCGATGCGCCTGCTGCTGAACCTGGTATTTGCCCGCTGGAATGACCTGTCAGGCCTGCTCGACTGGCTTGCGGCACAAGAGGCCACGCCGGTCTATGTGCTGCAGCGGTTTTCAGGAGAGCAACCCGAAGCGACGATCCATATAGAGAACCTGCCCTCATGGCGCCTGCGCGAATGGCTGGATACGGCCCGCCAGGCCGGGGCGGTTCGTTCGGCCCGCATCGAGCACCTGCTCGTGCGGATCTGATGGCTTTCGCAATCTCCATCGCCTTGTGGCGCCGCCCGCCCGAGACAGGAAGGACCCCTGAACATGGCCTCTCGACTTGATCACCTGAAGACGATCGAACAGCGCCTTTTGTGGCTGTCTGCCTGGATGGTGCACAATGCCAACCATATCCGGCCCAGCCAGGAGGGCGCGGTCAAGGTTGGCGGCCACCAGGCCTCATGCGCCTCCATCGTGCCGATCATGACGGCGCTCTATTTCCAGATACTGCGTCCGCAGGATCGGGTGGCGGTCAAGCCACATGCCTCACCGGTGTTTCATGCGATGCAGTATCTCATGGGCAACCAGACGCGCGAAAAGCTCGAAGCGTTCCGTGCCTGGGGCGGGGCGCAGTCCTATCCGAGCCGGACAAAGGATGTCGACGATGTGGACTTCTCGACCGGCTCGGTCGGTCTTGGCGTGGCAGCGACGGCATTCAACTCGCTGGTGCAGGACTATATCGCAGCAAAGGACTGGGCCGGCGAGCGCCCTCTGGGGCGCATGGTGGCGCTGGCGGGTGATGCCGAGCTTGACGAGGGCAATGTCTATGAATGCCTGCAGGAAGGCTGGAAGCATGATCTGCGCAACACCTGGTGGGTGATCGACTATAACCGCCAGAGCCTTGATGGCGTGGTGCATGAAGGCCTCTGGGAAAAGATCGAGGCCATCTTCAAGGCGTTTGGCTGGCGCACGGTTGTGCTGCGTCATGGCGCACTCCAGCGCGACGCGTTCGGGGAACCGGGCGGGGAGGCGCTCCGGCAATGGATACAGAACTGCCCGAACATGGACTATTCTGCGCTGACCTATCAGGGCGGGGCGGCCTGGCGAAAGCGTCTTATGGACGATCTTGGCGACCAGGGCGATGTGACCGCGCTGCTCGAAAAGCGATCCGACGCAGAACTGGACGCGCTGATGAACAATCTGGGCGGTCAGTGCCTGGCCACACTGACACAGGCATTCGAGGCCATCGATGACGACACTCCGACGGTCTTCCTTGCTTACACGATCAAGGGCTGGCAAACGCCGCTTGCCGGTCACAAGGACAATCATGGCGGGCTCATGAACCCGGCGCAAATGGCCGATTTCCAATCCCGGATGGGCGTCCGGAAAGGCGAGGAATGGACGCGCCTTGCCACTGTCGAGGACCCCGACGCGCTTCAGGATTTCCTTGATGAGACCGCGTTCTTCGCAAATGGCACGCGGCGCTACAGCGCGCCTGTCGTGGCCAGTCCGGGCCCGGTCTGGCTGGACGACCGCACCCTGGCCACCCAAGCCGGATTCGGGAAAATTCTCGATGGACTGGCGAAATCGCGCAGCGAACTGGCCGACCGGATTGTCACCATGTCTCCGGATGTGACCAGTTCGACCAATCTCAGCGCCTGGGTGAACCGGCGCAGCCTTTTCGCCCGGCGCGAGGTTTCCGACACGTTTCGCGAGCAATCGATCCCGTCAACGCAGAAATGGGAGTTTTCACCTGCCGGCCAGCATTTCGAGCTGGGGATCGCAGAGATGAACCTGTTCCTGCTTCTCGGGCAGGCCGGTCTTGCCCATGCCCATTTCGGCGAAAGGCTGATTCCAGTCGGCACGCTGTATGATCCGTTTGTTGCGCGCGGCCTCGATGCGCTGAACTATGCCTGCTACCAGGATGCGCGTTTCATCTTTGCCGGCACGCCATCCGGCATCACGCTGGCGCCTGAGGGCGGGGCTCACCAGTCTGTGGGAACCCAGCTGATCGGGATGAGCCAGGACGGTCTTGTCAGCTTCGAGCCGGCCTTTCTCGACGAACTTTCAGTGATCATGGACTGGTCCTTCGATTACCTGCAGCGCTCGGGCGAGGCGGTGCGGGACGAGCGCACATGGCTGCGCGACGAGACGGGTGGGTCGGTGTATCTGCGGCTGTCAACGCGGCCCGTGGAACAGCCCGGTATGAAGCGGCGTGACAGCGAGGAATTTCGACAGGGGGTTGTGGATGGCGCCTACTGGCTGCGTGAGCCGGGCGGCAATTGCGAACTGGTGATTGCCTATCAGGGCGCGGTGGCGCCTGAAGCCATCGAGGCGGCCGGGCGGATCGGCAATGACCGGCGCGATATCGGCGT
>CAYXQV010000131.1:0-1592 GCA_964467505.1 uncultured Hyphomonadaceae bacterium
CCTGAAGGAGCAACCGCATGAAACCCTTTCCCCTGATCGCCGTCAGCATCTTCGCTCTTGGCCTTGCCGCCTGCGGTGGCGGTGGTGACGCCGCAGACAGTCCCCCGGAAACAAACAGGCCGGGTGAAACGGCTATGGAGATGGCCAATCGCGACAGGAACGCTGGGACGGATGGCACGGGCCGCGCCACCGGCATCATCCGCTCGGTCGGCAGCCAGGGCGATTTCCTGACCATCGAACACGGCCCGTTCGAAGGCGGGATTAATATGGGCGCGATGACCATGGGGTTCGACACCGTCAAGACTATCGACCTGTCCGGCTTCAGCGACGGCGATGAGGTGGCCTTCATGGTCAAACAGGGCCGCGACGGCACCTACCGCATCATGGCCATCTGCAACACCGCCACCGACGGCGCCGCCTGTCTCACCGGCCTGACCGGGCAACAGGCCGGCCCTCTCACCGCAGATTGAGGGTGACCTGAACACCGCAATCTGGCGCCCCACCCGGACCGCAGGCCTGTGTCTGCCCGAGACGCACAAAGCTTCGCTCGGACAGGCGCTATTCGACCCGGCTGTACATGTCCTTCAGCGCGGCAATTGCGCGTCGCTTTGACGATACGGTTGCCTTCAATTCTGCAACTTCGCGTGCCGTCGCATCATTGCGAGCCTTGATTTCGCGATAGGCATCCCCGGCCGCGCGGGCTTCACTGCGCATTTCCTCGACAAGGCGCTCTTGCTCCGCATTGCCCGCCTGCAGGGATTGCAGTTCGCCATCAAGCGCTGAAATCTGCAAACGCTGCTGCGCCAACTGGTCTGACAGGGACTGGCCCTGCGACTGCAGACGCTCGGCCTCGGTGTTCAGTCGGTTGATCTCCTCTTGCGTGACGCCGGTCTCCTCGCGCACGCGGGCGATTTCCTGCTCCAGCTGCTGCAGGCGCGCATCGAACGTGCCGCCCGCATCACATCGCGCAGCAGTGATAACGCCGAGATTGCGCGTCGGGTCGCATTCTTCGACTGGCGGCGGCGTCGACGCGCATGCCGCCATCACAAGGCAGGCAAGGGGCAAAGCGCCCCTGCGCGCGACAAGTGCGGCCGATCTTGCCATCACACGCGCACCTCCTGGACCGCACCGGACAGGATGCGCAGGCTGCGGTCGAGACGATCACGCTCGGCGGTCATCTCGGCGACGATCTGGCGGGCCTCGGCCTCGGCAGCCGGGTCCTGCTGGCTCGTGGCAATCGCGGTATTGAGGTCCGCGATCTGCTGGTCCAGCCCCTTCTTTGCGGCGGCGAGCGCTTCAGCATCCTTTTGCGCATAGCCGATTTCGCGCACGAGATCGTCGCGCGTGACCTGTCCGCTCTGATACTGGCTTTCCAGCGTGGCCAGGCGCTGCTGATGGCCATTGACGACCTGCTCGGCGGCCTGGCGGGTTTCGCGGGCGTCGGAAAGATCGGCCCTGGCGGTCGTCAGTTTGTCGCGCAGCGCAAGCTCACGATCGCGATAGACCTCCTGGCGCTGCCCGATCCGGCTGCCGGAGATCGCGCCTACAGAGCCGCCAATCAGCGCACCATAGATCGCACCCTCACTGCAGGA
>CAYXQV010000131.1:1692-7126 GCA_964467505.1 uncultured Hyphomonadaceae bacterium
TTGCCCGCTTTCGATCACGATCTTGTAATTCGTGGCCATTTGCGATGCGGCCCGGTAATTTCGGATGATTGCCGTGGCGGAGGCAACAAGCGCCTTGGCATTCTCGGACTCGAACACATTCCTCTCGACCATTTCGGCATCGATCGCAGAAGCAATGCGTTCCAGCGACTCACTCCGGGTTTCATCATCAAGCTGGCGCGCCATCTGGCGCAGCTGCGCGGCCGGGTCAGACCCGTCCGCCAGCCTCGCCGAACGCGGCTGGCGAAGGTTCTCGAAGTCCGCTTCGTAGAGTTGCTGGCGTTTTGTGCTGGGGATCGCAGGCACGCCGAGTGCAATCCTGAAGCCGACCATTGGCGGGCGGTTGAGAGTTCCGGCTTCATGGTCGAATTCGGGATATTCGCGGCGCGCCGATGAGCGCAGGTCCTCCACCGGTGTATCGCAGGCGCCCCCCTTGACCAGCATCGAGCCAACCTGGCCCTGCAGCCTGCGGCCGGCAGACAGCTGGAAAGCGTCCGATACGATTTCGCGGACATTGCCGAGCATATCGTGAAGCCCGACCGGATTGGGCTGCAGATAGCCGACCGGCTGCAATCCGCCGAGACAGGAATCATCGCCGCGATACCATTCATAGGCGTTTTCGAGATCATCCATGGGATAGAGCGGTGCGATACGCTCCTCGGCGCTGACCATCTGGCCGCCCCTTGCGGCAAACTCCCATTCCGCCTCGCTCGGCAGTCGGACCATGGCCGGCATCCCATCGACTGACGGAAGCGCCTGCCTGGCTTCATCGTTCGAATAAAGCCATTCAGTCAGGGCCGTGGTGAACTGCCGGGCATCCTGTTTCGAAACACCAGATTTCGGCAATGTCCCCTGGTCGCCCGGTTCAGGGCAGTTCTCGCCGAGGACAGCCTCGTACTGATCTGCGGTAATCTCATATTTGCCGATATAATAGTGGCGCCGTTTGGGGTCCTCGCCATCGCTGAATGCGCCAACGACATTGACCCGGCGTACGCCTTCGATGATCGGGCTGGCAGCGGTTCCACCGCCGGACGTCTCGCTCCCGATCAGGATACGCTCATGGGCAAGCCAGTTTCCGGTCGTATGGGTATCGATCCTGCGGAAGACGAAGCTCGCACCGCATGGGCCGGGAAGCACCAGGTCGCCCTGCGCCGGCTGGGCATTGTAGAAGCGCGTATCCCACGGCGCGCCCTCTCGCGAAACCCCGGCGCCCTGCCCCGGACTGGCGGCAGGCCCTCCAGCTGTTTCCGGATCGCCCCCGCCCCCGCAGGCCACGAGCATAAGGCCAGCAGCGAGCAGTGTGGACCCGCGGATGATTGTTCGAAATCGCCCGATATCCCCGACGCCTTCCTGGGCGCGCCGGGTGAGTGGAGAACCGGTTTTCACCTTTTCTCGTGGCGCCTTAATCCGCATTCTGGTCCTCCATGGGTGAAATCGAAACCGTGCTGAGTGCCGCCACGGCGCCAGCCGCGCAGGTCAGCGTAAAGACGCCAGCGCAGGCCAGCGCGAGTTCACCCGCCTCCAGCCTGACCCTCGTGTCAAAGGGCAGAGGATGGCTTGCCAGCATGCCATTGAGGCCTGCGACAAGCAGAATGAAAACGGTCAGGCCCGCGCAAATACCGGCGATGCCGACAAGGCCCGCCTTGAGACCGATCACCAGCACGCTCTGCATCGCGGAGAGCCCGTCGATCCGAAGCGTTGCCAGCGCCGGGCGCATTCGTCTTGCATCGGACAAGAGCATGCCGCAGAGCGCGATCAGCGCCCCGCCCGCAATCGCCAGCGTGAGAATACGGGTGATACCATCGGCACTTCGCGACACCGATTCGGCGAGATCGGCAGCCGCGAACCGGCCAGTGACGAAAATCCCTTCGCCCTGGAGCTTCTCAGCCAGTGGCCGCAAATCCTGCAGGCTGGCCGCATAGAGCCTGAAGCGCGGAAAGGTCATGGTCTCGGGTGCGCGATCACCATCGGCCAGGAACAGGTTCGAGCGATAGCCCATCCGGCAAAGATACAGCTCCACCAGGAATGTCTCGTTGACCAGCGCCCCCTGCTCCAGCCAGAAGGCGCGCGGGATGATGCCCGTCACGGTCAGGGAGACATCCCGCCTGACCTCCTCGCCGCAGGCAGGTTGCACGATGAGACGGTCACCAACCGAAAGCCCCTGGCTGTCTGCAAGCGCCTGGGTGACAATCGCCTCATTGGTTTCAGGCGGTACAAGCCGCGCCTCCAGCCAGGGATCACCCGGCCCGGTGGCCAGCAGGTTGATGTCCCCGGCGCCGCCCGCAAGCGCAACGAAATCGGCATTCTCATAAGGATGAAGGGCAATGAACCCGACGCGCGGATCCTGGCGAACCGTCTTGAACCACGCAACCGGTCTGGACACCGACTGACGGGGGCTGAGCTGCAGGTTTTCCGGAAAGCTGCGAAGATGTGCGCGAAGATCGGTGACAACGCTGCGCTCAAGCGCAAGCAACACGAGCAGCGGCGCCACGAGCCCGGCGATCACAGCCAGCTGCGCGAATGTCGAGGCCTTGAAATGCAGGCTCTCGCGCAGGGCGACAAGCAGCGCGATCCTCATGACGTGCCCTGCGCAAGGTCCAGGACCGACCTCGTGCCGTTCCCATCGGCGCGCATCCTGGTGGAGACGACCTTGAAGCCATGCTCGCGCGCAGCCTCCGGTTCATGGGTCGCGATAATGACAATCGATCCGAAATCGGCCAGCGCGCCGAGCGCACCAAGGGCCCGGCCGGCCCATTCGCGGTCAAGTGCTGCTGTCGGTTCATCCGCCACGATCAGGGCAGGGCTGATCGCAATCGCGCAAGCAAGGGCGAGACGCTGGCGCTGGCCCTGCGACAGCGCGGCGGGCTTGCGTCCAAGCAGGTCGCCCAGTCCCATCTCGCCTGCAACGCGCTCAAGCCGGCCTGCCTTGTTGCCGCTTCTTGCAAGCGCGAGCCTCAGCCAGATCCGCTCCCTGACCGTCAGGAATGGCGCTTCCTTTCCGGCATGCTGCACAACACCGATACAGGCGCGCCGCAGTGACGTGATGGTCTTTCTGCGCCGACCACGCCAGGGAGGACGAAGATCAATGTCATGCTCGTCGAGACGCGCCTGGAAAGCCTCAGCTTGCGCTGGCATCCGCACAAGGCCGAGAAGCGAGAGCGCGGTGGTCTTCCCACTGCCATTCTCGCCCGTCAGGGCAAGGCGGCTGCCCGGAGCGAGATCAAAGGCCGGGATATCAAGCCGGAAATCGCTTCCATCGGTCCGCGACAGGGTGAGTGACACATCCCGGCCTGAAAGCTGCAATGCCGCACTGGTCACGGAATACGGTCCCACGGAACCGGATACACCCATTCGGAATCCGGAGCATCTTCCGCGAGGGCAATCCAGCGGTCACGATCGCTCAGATAGTCGCGATATTCGATGACCTTGCGACGGATCTCCAGCATGTGGGCGCTTTGCTCGTTTGGATTGATCCAGCTGCTGGCCTTCAGCTGCATGAAATGGCTTTTCAGGGGCAATTCGGCGAGGAAGGCCGGCAACAGCGCACTCATCTCGCTGTCATCGGTGAACAGGTCTGCCGCATTGCCGCCCGAAGCGACGGCAGCCTGCTGGATTTCCGGGTCGACGGCGCCGCGCGCCAGCGCGTCCTTGAAGACGTTGAGAACCTTTTCGCGATTGCTCGTGATGTCGCCGCCTGCCGTCGTCAGGAGACTGTCGAGCACGATGACGAGGTCGTTCATCTGGTCGCGCGTCAAAAGGATATACGGCTTGAAGGCGAACGCCCTGTCCGCACCAGAGCGGCTGTCGAGAGAGATATCGGTGACCCATCCCGACGCAACGGCCTCGGCCGGGATATCGTCGCGAACGCCGAGCCATTCGATGCGCACGGCCTTTGTGCGATCCTCGATCTCGCAAAGCACCTTGTCGACATCGCTCAGCGATCCCCGCTGGCTGCAATCGGGACCGTCATCAAGCAGGTCGGTTATGCCCCGTGTCAGTCGCGCAATATCGGTCTGGAATGCGTTGAAATCCCCGTCCGTAACCTCGATCAGTTGCGGATCTCCGTTCTGCCAGCGCGAGATTCTGGAATGCTGCCGGATCGCCCCGCGTTTCCTGTCCGCCCCGGCGGGCGTATCAAGATAGATGGAGGCGATCGATATCCTCTTTTCCTCCGCCTCGCGGGCAACGACATCAAGGTCGAGCTGCGTGGTTGAAAGCGGGTCGGCCTCCGCGCGCATACCCGCATCAGTGACGAGGATGATCACACGCCGTTCGAACGCATCCCAGCCATCCATGCGCATGGCATGGACAAGCCCGGCAACGGCATCTTCCTCGAAACCGGCGCTGGAAACCGGCGCCTCTTCCAACGCCGCGATGG
This sequence comes from uncultured Hyphomonadaceae bacterium, assembly GCA_964467505.1. Lineage (GTDB taxonomy): Bacteria > Pseudomonadota > Alphaproteobacteria > Caulobacterales > Hyphomonadaceae > UBA5336. The sequence goes on from CAYXQV010000131.1 coordinate 6,089, forward strand.
CGCGGTCGAAACCCGCACCATCGAAACGCTCTCGCAGCGGGTGCGCAGTCTTCGTGACGTAGCCCAGCTCGGGAATGGCCTGCATGTTGTCGCGGAAGGCGACGAGCCCGAAGCTGATCTGGTCTGGGTCCCCGGAACTGCGCAGTGACTTGTATAGATCGCTCATCATGCTGCGTGTGCGGTCGATATACGGGCCCATGGAACTTGTCGTGTCGACGACGAACACCACCCCGGTGCGGAAATCGCTGTTTGCATCTGCCTGCGGCGGCAGGGGAACTGACAATGTCTCGAAGAACTGGCTGTTTCCCAGACCGGGAACAAGGGCACGCTCGACACTGCGTATCGGCATGAAACTGAAGGCGTCATGCATGCTCGGCTGGTTTTCCGGCTGGATGCCGACAATGCCCGAGCCCTGCGGGATATTGCCCTGCCCGGCCCGCTTGACATAGTCGATATAGGTTCCGACGCGGTCAGCATCCGTGGCGACCGCCTTGATCGCGCCCAGCGTGTCGAAATACAGTGCGCGCTCACGATTTTGCCGTGTCTGCGGACCAAGGACCAGCATGTGCCGCAGCGGCGTGACCTCGGCCTCGCGTATCCAGCCTAGCGGATCGCTCCCCGGATTGCTGCCGACCTCAAGCCAGTCATCGCCGCCCGCTGGCTGCCTGCCGAACACATAGAATACCGTGAACGCATCGGGTCGAGCGATCTCACTGCCGCCCGGGGCATCCGCCAGCTTGCCACCGGGATTGACGGCCACACGCTGGTAAAGCCCGGCCACGTCCGGATAGACGCGGACCGGCTCAGCCTCAACCCGGCCAGGTACAACCAGGCAGAGACAGATGACAAGAAAAACGAGTGGGCGCAGGAAGGCCTCGGGAAAACGGCTCATGTTAACGCTCATGCTCATGCTCCTCAACTTTCACACCGCTGCAGCGCCGCATCGGCCTGGCGGATCAGCCGGTCTGCAGGCTCGCCATTGACGGACCCACCCTGCGCACTCGATTCCACCCAGTGTTTCAAGGCCCGGATCCGCTC
>CAYXQV010000132.1:0-7053 GCA_964467505.1 uncultured Hyphomonadaceae bacterium
CAGATCACAAAATTCACCCCGCCAAGTGGTGCAATTTGGCCGGAAACCGCCCTAACAGGCAGCTGAAAAACACAAAGGGACTGTTTCTGAAATGACCCCGGACATCCGACTGTCCCGGGCTTGACCCGGGATCTGCCTGTTTCCGGCCCCGACACGTGCGAGACCCCGGATCAGGTCCGGGGCGGTCGGGATGGGAAGGACTGTCTTCAGACAGGTTAGGACAACCTGAAGACGTGTTTTTCAGAAAACCTGCCAGCCAGCTGGTGGCAACTTTCAGCCCTTCATGAGGCCGGCAGCCTTGAGCGCCTTGCCTGACCGCAGCACACGCGCCAGCTTGTGTTCGCTGGAACGGTCGCCCCCATTGGAGTCGGGATGGAAGCGGCGGATATATTCCGAATAGCGCGCGCGGATCTGTTCCGGCGTCGCATCGCTTTCCAGGTCCAGTTCCTTCAGCGCGCGAATCTGCAGGCGTGTGCGTCCGCGGGCGATTTCGCGCGGGGCACCTGACACGCCATCCTCGAACAGTTCGCGCCCGCGCCAGCGCTTGCGGTCGTGCAGGAAAGCGGCCTTGCGTCCACCGACAGGACCGGTGCCGAATGTCCAGGTCTTCTTGTGGCCATAGCGCGCCGCTTCCTCGAATGCGGCAAGCTCCGCTTCGGTCATCGTGTCGAAGAAGTTGAAGCTGCGATTGTATTCCGCCGCATGGCGCTGGCAGAACCAGTGATAGCCGCGCCCGGAGCGTTGCGGTGCCTTGTGCTCGCCGGCCAGGTCACATCCCTTGTGCTCGCACACACGCGTCTCGCTGGCTTTCGCACGCGAGATGTCATCGGCGGGCGGCTTGACCCGGATGTCCTTGAACTTCACGCGATATGGGTATTGATCATCCATGACATATCTACTTTAGGGCGGACTGAGCCGGGAGACCAGAATTGACAAACAGAACGGAAAGGATTCGTGAAAAACTCATCGAGGCCTTCGAACCTGTCGAACTCGATGTGCACGATGACAGCGCGCGACATGCAGGCCATGACGGGGCAGCGCCCGAAGGGGAAACCCATTATAATGTGAGGATCGTTTCCGATGCGTTTCGCGGTCTCGGCCGCGTGCAGGTCCAGCGCACCGTTTATATGGTGCTCGGCGATGAATTCGACAGCGGTCTGCACGCGCTGAGCCTCAGGGCGAGCGCGCCGGCCGAAGAGTGATGGGGTCAAGCCGTAAGCAGGATGGCGCAGATCGCCTCAAGTCCGTCCTGGTCAAGCTGGTCAAATGCCCCCAATTGCGTGGAATCGACATCAAGAACGCCGGCCAGTTGCCGGTCTGCGCCGAGAACCGGCACCACGATCTCCGAATTCGACCTTGAGTCGCAGGCGATATGTCCCGGAAAGGCATGCACATCCGCCACCCGCACGCTTTCGACCCGTTCGGCGGCCACACCGCAGACCCCCTTGCCAAAGGCGATGCGCAGGCAGCCAAGCGTGCCCTGATAGGGGCCGACAACCAGTTCGCGCGGATTTTCCGGATCAACGACATAGAAACCGGTCCAGAAAAATCGCGGGGCAAAAGCCTGCGCCAGCAGACAGGCTGCCGTGGCATAGCGCGCCGGCACGTAGCGCTCGCCAGCAACGATGCTGGCAATCTCGCGCCTGAGTGCGTCATAGGTTTCCGACCGTGTCATGCAAGTCTCCGTAGCCTGCCCGTTGATGGCTGGAATGGGGATTGTGAGGGCGCGCTGCAATAGGCGTGGACGCACCGCGCGCCATCTGGAATAGTCATACATTGCTGCGGTGACAGATCGGGGAGTACAGGCGGAGTGTTGACGCGCTGGATAGCAGGCCTGATCGCGCTGGTTATCTGGGCTGGCGCAGGCGCAACCGGCGCGGTGGCCGGACCAGGCGACACGCCGGGCCTTGAGGAAGTGCATGCTGAGTGGCGCCGGGACGAGGCGCTGCAACTGGAGCGCCCGCAAGCCGAACCGCAGGATGCCGCGCCGCGTGTGCGCCGTGAGATGCCAGGCTGGCAGCGATGGCTCTCAGATGTTCTCGGGGCATTATTCGGCGCCATCGGCCCGGTTTTCCGCGTGCTGTTCTATGTGCTGGTTGCCGGGATCGCGCTGGCGATCATCTGGTTCGTTCTCAACCGGGTTTTCGATCTGAAATTTGCGCGAAAGGGCAGGGCGCGCCAGGAGATTGTCGAGAGCCGGGTCGAGGATATCCGGCCTGATGCGCGCCGGGCGCGGACCTTGCTGGAGGAGGCAGATGCGCTGGCGCGCGAGGGAAAGTTCGCTCAGGCGGTGCACCTGCTCCTGTTCCGCTCCATCGAGGACATACAGGAGCGGCGCGAGGGCGGTTTGCCGCGATCGCTGACAGCGCGGGAGATCGGCGCCCTGGGCGCGCTGCCCCAGCGTGCCCGAAGCGCGCTTGCCCCAATCATCGGCGTGGTCGAGCACAGTTTCTTCGGCGGGCGCGACGTTGATCGCAGCGGGTGGGAGACAGCGCGGGCATCCTATGAGGAATTTGCATTCGGGGAGAGCTGGACATGAGTGATCCCGGCCGTCCTGATGCCCCGTTTTCAGCCCGTCTGGTGGGCCTGCTGGTGGCGGTTTCCATGCTGGCCTTCGGCGCGGTTGTCACGCTCTCGGCATGGTCGCCCGAACTCCGCGACCGCAATACCGCCGGTGCGCACCCGTATTCGACCTCTGCGACCGGTTATGGCGGCCTTGTGCGCCTTCTTGAAAAACGCGGCACGCCGGTGACGGTTTCGCGCTCGCCAGCTTTGTTGGCGCGCAATGACGAGACGCTCAAGATCCTGACCCTTGCGCCCAACGGCATGGCCGAGGCGCTGGACGAGCTTGACCCTGGCGAACCGACGCTCGTGATCCTGCCGAAATGGAGTGGACGCGTCGACAGGACGAAGCCCTCCTGGTTTGCCGACACGAACCTGCTGGCCACCGGGCAGGTGGAGGGCGCGTTGCGCCATTTCGACAGCGATGGCGATATCTGGCGGGTGCGTGCGCCGGCGCGGATGGATACGCCGTTTGGCCCGCAGCGTCCGGTGCTGGGTGATTCCTTGCAGGTGATCCGGGCCGACTCGCTTGTGTCGGTCATCGCCATGCCGGCCGGAGACCTGCTTGCACGCTTGCCGGGCGAGGAGATTTACATTCTTGCCGATCCGGACCTTCTCAACACGTTTGGCCTTGCCGAACTCGGAAATGCCCGCATGGCGCTCGGCCTGATCGACTGGCTGCGCGGCGATCCCGGCGCGCCGGTGGCGCTGGATGCCACCCTGCACGGGTTCGAGCGCTCGCAGAACCTGTTGCAGCTGGCATTCGACATCCCATTCCTTGGCGCCACGCTGGTTGCGGTGACGAGCTTCCTGATGTTCGGCTGGGCCGGGGCGGTGCGCTTTGGTGCGCCGGCGCGCGAAGACCGGGCGATTGCGCTGGGCAAGGAAGCGCTGACCGACAACACTGCCGGCCTGGTGGCCATGGCGCAGCGCGAAACCCGCCTGGCGCCGGGCTATCTGGCACTGACGCGGAGACTGGCCGCACGCGCAATCGGTGCGCCGCGCGCGCTGAGCGAAGCGGAACTTTCCGGACTGCTGGACCGGATGAGTGACGCGCAGGAGGGCATGGCGCGCTACAGCGCGCTTGCCGCAGACCTTTCGGCGGTTGCCCCGAGCCGCGAAAGCCTAATGGTTCGCACCCGGCGCATCTGGCGCTGGCGCAAGGAGATCACGCATGGACATCAATGAAATCAGCCAGCTTGCCGGGCGCATTCGCAACGAGGTTGGCAAGGCGATCATCGGGCAGGAAGACACGGTCGAGCTGATGCTGGTCAGTCTTTTCTCGTCCGGCCATATCCTGCTGGAAGGCCCGCCCGGCACGGCCAAGACGCTGCTGGCACAGAGCTTTGCGGCGGCGATTTCGCTGGATTTCGGCCGCATCCAGTTCACCCCGGACCTGATGCCGGGCGATGTGCTGGGAACCAATCTGTTCAACTTCCAGACAAACGAGTTTGCCCTGACCAAGGGGCCGATCTTTACCGACATCCTGCTGGCCGACGAGATCAACCGCACGCCGCCAAAGACGCAGGCTGCGCTGCTCGAAGCGATGCAGGAGCGCAAGATCACGATTGATGGCGACAGTCACCGCCTCAATGACAGGTTCATGGTGATCGCGACCCAGAACCCGATCGAGCAGCAGGGCACCTATCCGCTGCCCGAGGCCCAGCTTGACCGCTTCCTGTTCAAACATGTCCTGGCCTATCCGAGCCGGGAGGAAGAGGTGGCGATTGTCGGTGGCCATGGGCGCCGGACGGGCATGGCCACCGCGGCGCGCCTTGGTGTTGAACCCGCCATGACCGCGCGCGAGCTTGATGCCGCCGTGGAGGCGGTGTCGGCTGCGCGGATCAATGACGACATTGTCGCCTATATCGTCGATCTCGTGCGCGCGACGCGCCAGACGCCCAGTTTCGAGACCGGGGCGAGCCCGAGGGCGGCTTCCGCGCTGGCAGCCGCATCGCGGGCACGCGCTGCCCTTCAGGGACGCGATTTCGTGATCCCGGACGATGTCAAGGCACTGGCCCTGCCGGCCTTGCGCCACCGGGTTCTGCTTTCGCCGGCAGCCGAGATCGAGGGGCGCACGGCCGATGAGACGCTGGCCTCGCTCATCGAACAGACCGCCGCGCCGAGATAGACCTCAGATGTTCTCGCCCACGCCCCGCGCAATTGCCCTGATGCTGCTCGGCATTCCCGTGATGGTGCTGATCGCGCTGATGCAGCCCGGCCTGTGGACGCTTGCGGGTGGCTGGATCTTCGCGCTTGGCGGGCTGATGCTGGTCGATGCCGCGATCGCTGCGAAGATCAGCCAGTTCGATGCGCAGCTCGATGCGCCCGCGCTTATCCATATCCAGGCCAGCGAGCCGGTGCCCCTGCGCGTCGGGTTCCCGAAGGGACCGCTGCCCCGTGAGCTTTTCTTGCGCGTCGAGACCGGCCCGCTGCTGGAGCCGATCGCGACGATGCGCCTGCGAGGCTGGGCAGGACGGATGCATGAGACGCACTTCGATCTCACACCGAAGCGACGCGGCACCGCGCAGCTGACCGAATTGTGGGCCCGCTGGAGCGGACCGCTCGGCCTGGTGCGCAAACGCGTGCGCCAGAGGCTCGATATCGAGATACCGGTCACGCCGAACACGCGCTGGGTGAAGGAAGAAGCCGTCCGGCTCTACACGCGTGACGCCGAATTCGGGATCAAGGCGCAGATCGAGAAGGGCGAAGGTTCGGAATTCGACGCGCTGCGCGAATTCACAACGGGTATGGACCGGCGCGCGCTCGACTGGAAGCATTCGGCACGCCACCGCATGCTGCTGGCCAAGGAGTTCCGCACCGAACGCAACCACAATATCGTCTTCGCCTTCGACACCGGACGGTTGATGAGCGAGCCGCTGGGCGGGGTGCCGAAAATCGACCGGGCGATCAATGCCGCGCTGCTGCTCGCCTATGTTTCGCTGCGCTCGGGCGACAAGGCACGTTTCTACAGTTTCGATGCGCGCCCGGGTATCTCTTCGGGCCAGTTGATGGGCACACGCGGCTTTCACGCCTTGCAGTCGGTCGCTGCGCGCATGGACTATTCGAGCGCGGAATCGAATTTCACCCTGGCGCTGTCCGATCTCGCCGGGCAGCTGGACCGGCGCAGCCTCGTGATCCTGTTTACCGATTTCGTCGATACGATCTCGGCGGAACTGATGGTCGAGAATGTGCGCCGGCTCGCCGGTCGCCACCTTGTCGTGTTCGCCAGTTTCGAGGATGAACTCATGGAGCGGTTTGTCGAAGCGGCGCCTGATACGCCCGAGGCTGTCGCGCGCGCGGTGATTGCCGACAATCTCCTGCAGGAGCGCGAAACCGTGTTCCTGAAACTCCAGCGGCTTGGCGTCCAGGTGATCGAGACCCGGCCTGAGAGTTTCAGCAGTGAACTCGTCTCGCGCTACCTGCAGATCAAGCGGCGGGAGATGATATGAGCGACCTGTTGAAATCCTACCGGTTCCGCGAGGAGCGCGAGGCGGACTGGAAGGCGTTGGAAACCATTCTCAAACAGGCTGAGTCGCGCGGCGTGCGGGCCCTGAGCGATGAGCAGATGACGGCCCTGCCACGCCTCTATCGCCAGGCAGTTTCCTCGCTTTCAGTGGCCCGGTCGATCTCGCTTGACCAGAATGTGGTCGCCTATCTGGAAGGGCTGTGCACGCGCGGTTATTTCTTCGTCTATGGCGCGCGCACGACGCTGGCGCAGAAAGCTGCCAGCTTCATGCGCCATGACTGGCCGGCCGCCGTGCGCTCGGCGGGCCTCTCGACCCTGCTTGCCTTTATCTGCCTGTTTGGCGCCAGTGCGCTGTCATTCTCCCTGTGCATGTCGGACATGGACTGGTTCTGGACATTTCATTCCGGCATTTTCGATGCGCGCACGCCCAATGCCTCGACCGACTACCTGCGCTCGACCCTCTACAACGAGGACCAGACGGCCGAGGACATGCTGGCCGCATTCGCCGCACAGCTGTTTTCGCACAATTCGCGCATCGCGCTCTTCGCCTTTGCGCTCGGTTTTGCCTTCGGCCTGCCAACCGCCCTCCTGCTGGCTTATAATGGTGCGATCCTGGGTGCCTTTGTTGCGCTGTTTGCCGATCGCGGACTTGGCCATGAGGTGGTGGGCTGGCTGATGATCCATGGCGTCACCGAGCTGTTCGCGATTGTGCTTGCCGGAGCTGCAGGCTTCATGATTGGCGGGGCGGTGGCCTTTCCGGGGCGGTTGTCGCGCATGGCGTCGGCGCGCAATGCCGGCGGGCGGGCGGCAATGATCGCGCTTGGCTGCGTTGTCATGCTGTTCCTTGCCGCGCTGCTGGAAGGCTTCGGGCGCCAGATGATCAATTCAGACGCCGCGCGCTACACGATTGCTGCGGTCACACTGGTGATCTGGCTGGCCTATTTCTACCTGCCGCGCCCGGCCGGTGAAGGTCAGCCCTCATGAGTGGCGAGGCGGCCGCGCCATCTGCGGAACAGGCGCAG
>CAYXQV010000133.1:0-6953 GCA_964467505.1 uncultured Hyphomonadaceae bacterium
ATTCTTCCGAGCCGAACTGGTAATTGATCTCGAAACCCCTGGCGAAGCTGTCGAGCGTCAGGTCGAAAGTCACGATCGCCGCATTGTATCGTGCCGCCGTATCGATCCCGCCGACATCCCCGTCGAGATAGGTCGTTGTCCCGCCAAGGCTGGCATTGTCATCATTGTTCGGGCCGAGCGCGTCGGCAACGGTCCCGGTCGAAAGCACGATACCGGAATCGATCGCGAGCCCCGCGCCAAGCTCGCCATTCGAAAACAGGCCGTATTGCTGGGGCGTGTCGGACCCGTTGGCGGCTGGAATCGACGGATTGGTGATGGTCACGCCGGGCCCACCCAGCCGTGTGGCGAGATCGGCGGCCGAAGCGTCGGGATCGTCGATCGTGGCCTGGCTTGCCGCAGGCTGTGCCAGCGCCGTGGACACCGCGACAAGCGCCAGCAATGACCAGCACGCGTTGCGTTTTCTGTGCGACATTGGCCTAACGAGCCTTTGGGGAAATCTGGTCGAGCATCCAGTCCAAGCTATCCTCGTCAAACTTTAACCGCAGCTTTATGTACAGACCATTGCGCGTGTATTCGGCCGCCTTGAAGTCCCTGTCCTCAAATCCCGTCAAATTGTAGCCCACAGAGGCCCAGACATTTTCCTTGGGTGAAAAGCCGATGCTCGGGCCGAATGACCATTCGGTCGTGCCGGTCGCGGTCGTGTGCATCACCGAGCCCTGCAGGCCGGCATCCAGCCTTGCGGTGAAATCATGGCGCAGCTGCGCGCCGAGCAGCCCGGCCCAGCCTTCCACGTCAACGCCGGCAAGGCGGGTCTCGGTGTATTTCAGCCCGTTCTGGACCGACAGCTGCGAGGCATCCGACAGCATCGTGTTGACGCCGAGATTGTTGACCAGCTTCCAGGTCGCAAAGTCGCCGACCACTTCTTCCTGCTTGAAATCCAGCCGGTTGAAGACGATCGGACCTTCGCCACGCGGACGCCAGGCAGCCGCCCCGCGCAGATCGACGGCACGGCGATGACCACCAAAGTCAGACACCTCGCTCTGGTAGCGGCCCGTGCCGGCGAAAGACAGCGTCTCCGAGGCTTCGCGCGCACCGCCAAGGATCACCGCCCAGCGCTGGGACGTTGCGGTCTCGCGATATTCGCCGCGCAGTGAACCGGTCGCAAGGGCATCGCGATAGCCAAGCCCGCCATAGGCGGAGGTAAAGCTCTCATCGAGCGTCAGTGGCGAGCGCTCGCCCTCGGCCAGCGGCGAAACAGCAGCATCGGCCAGGGGATCGCGCGGGGCCTCATCGCCATCGACACTGGAGCGGTTCGACATACCAAGACTTGCACTCCACGTCTCATTGATCTGGAAGGTCTGGTCGACACCGACGGTGGCCGACAGGCGGCGTGCGGAATCCTGAGTGACCTGGTTTAGCGCGGTGTTGATCCGCCCGCCGGCCCAGGGGACATAGGTCACACCGGCAATCGTATTGGCCCCCGACGCATTCTCGCCCTCGATGACCTCATGGCGCAGGTTCAGTGTCGCGCGCTGGGTCAGCAGCTTGTCGGCACCGAGGATGGTGCGCTGCGGGAAGAGGCTGGCTTCATCGTCATTGCGCCCGCCCAGAGGCTGTTCGCGGGCCGCCGTCACGGTCAGCCCAAGCTCGGGAAAGGCGCGCGAGACATTGGCGCTCGCCTGGAGCGACTCGCGGGGCCCGGAACTGAGCGACTCGTCAACCGCGCGCAGGCCCGCACCAACCGTCAGCAACTGTCCGGCATGCTGCACGCCAAGCTCGCCGACCGTGCGCACCTCGTCACTGGCCAGGGCTTCCTCGCGATAGGCCTGCGCCGACAGGGTCCGGGTCGCGCGCTCGCCCGTCTCGCTGTCATTGATCTCGGCCACCAGCGCGCTGGCTTGGACGCCATAGCGCCGGATGCCATTGGTGTTCGAGCCGGTCTGGCCGACACCGAAGCCGGCCTGCTCCTCGCGGACATAGCCCGAAACGGCAACTGCCTCACCCTGGTGGATCGCCTCGACCAGATAAGCCTCGGCGGTCTGCTCATCGCCGCCATCCAGCCCGGGCCGGCGCTCTGATCGTGCGACTTCGGCGCGAATTTCGGTGTTCTCGGTCAGCCGTGCGGTCGCATCCAGTGTGGTGATCTCCGACTCCATGCCCGGCGCGATGGCACTGCCTTCCTCATGGACATGGCCAAGGCCGACCTCGAAACGCCTGTCGTCGGTGCGCAGGGCCACCCGGCCGCCATAAGTGGTGTTGCGCTCGGCATCGCTGAATGTCTCGTAATCTGCGACAATCACATTGTCATTGAACTGCGTGTCGGTCGCGCTGATCGGCGCGCGCAGCAGCAACTCGCCGGTGTCATAATCAATTTCGTAATCGACATAACGCGTCAGCGTGCGCACATTGGTCACCTCGTCGGGCCGCAAGCGGTTGCGCGTCTCGATGCTGAGGATCTCGGAATTGCGCACGATCGGGGACACGCTGAGGCGATAGGGGCCCGATGTGCCATCCGCAGCGATCTCGTCCTTGACGAAACCCTGGTTGGTCTCGGCAGCAAAACCGGTCGCCGCGACAGTCTCGCCCTCGAAGACACCGCGCAGCCCCGACAGGCGGCGATTGTAGCGGCCAAGCTCGGTGTCGCTCATATCGGTGTTGAAGTCGCCAAACAGGATCTGGGCGGTGTCCTTTTCCAGCTTGACATAAACCGGGTAGCGGCTTTCGGCGTCATGGTTCTGCCAGGTGCGGTCGCCATAGAGCGTGTAATAGGCGTTCGGATTGATCCGCTCGAACAGCGAGTCATCCTCCCGGCCGCGGCGCTTGGCGGTGTCCACCGCGAGCGTCATCAGCCAGTCGCCACGGATCATGCCCTTGGCGAAGAAGGCGAGCCGGCCATCCTGCATCGTCTCTTCCGCGCGCTGCCCGCCGGGCCCTTCACTCTCGCGCAGGCCGAGTTCACCCTCGGCAAGCCCGACAAGGATCCAGTCGCGCTTTTCCGGCCGCATATAGGCCGTGATTTCCTTGTGGCGCCCATCCTTGAGCGGAACGCGCACCCGCACGCGCCCGGTGGCCAGTGTCGGCTCAAGCTCGATGCGCGCAATGCCATCGGGGCCGACATGCACGCCGGTCACCTCGATCGTATTGGTTGCGACCGGGTTGCGCTCCTCGCGCTGCGCATCGGACATCAGGCGATACGGGTCGGCGACATCGACATCCACCACGCGGCCGGCATGAACCGCATGCCCGCTGGCATCCTCAAGGCGGATCGCCACGACCGGGCGTGTGCGCCCGTCGGCGACCAGCACCGACTGGTCATCGACAAGGCGGGCGCGCTGGGCCTGGTCGACAAACCAGATACTGCGCTCAAGGCTCTGTGTCGTCCCGTCGGCCAGCCTGATCTTGGCGACGACCTTGTTCTCACCGCGGCTGATATCGACCCCGCGCCAGCGGTGCAGCTCGCCAGTGCGCGCAGCCGATGTCAGGCGCGACTGGACATTGGTGGCCGGCACGTCGCGACCGTTCAGCGTCAGCGAGACTGACGCGCGCAGCGGTGTCTTGATGCCAAGATTGACGCTCTGATGCGACGGCGTGCGGCTCGTATCGGGATACACCCAGGTGACCTCGCCGGACTGGGTATCGAGCCAGTCCTGGTCGAACTGCTTGTATTCCAGCGTGTCATCGGCCTCATCGGAGGCCTCGCTGACCGCCTCATCCCCGGTGCGTTCCAGGTAGAAATTGGCGCGCCAGATCATGCCGCCCTGGGCATCGACGAATTGCGAATGGGCCGAACCGGCATAGCGTGTGTTTTCCTCGCACATGACTGGCTCAAGCCCTTTCGGCAGGGTCTCGCGATCAAGCTGGAGCACATGCGTGCGCGCTTCCACGCCTTCGAAATGGAACAGGCCATCATCATCAGTGACCACATATTCACCGGTTTCGAGATACAGGCGGACACCTGCGACGCCCTTGCCATCCTCGATATCGCGGGCCCAGTCTTCTTCGGGGCGACAGGCATCCTCGCTCACCCGGCCGACCAGGGTCAGCTCCGAGCGCAGGAAGTCCTCGCGGATCTCGATGGCCGCCTCTGCGGTGTTCGACAGGGCCCGGCCGAGCGGATTGACGGCGGCGGCGCTGTTGACCGCGGTGCCCTGCGGGGTGCCGGCGCCGACCGCTGCGACATAGGTCAGCGTGCGCTTGGTGCCCGGCGCGATGAGGCCGGCATCGAAGGTGACCGCCCGCCCGTTTTCGGACAGCTCGACCTGCGTGATCGCGGTATCCTCGACCCTCGCCGAACCGGACTCATAGCGCAGCCCGCGCGGCAGCTCGTCGCGGATCAGCATCGGCAGGGTGGTATCGGAGCTGTTCTCGGCAGTGACCGAATAGGACACGAAATCGCCGATCGCCGCGGTGGTCTGCCCGGACCTCTTGGTCACGGTCAGCCCGCGCGTGGTGTCCAGCGGCACGTCGAAATTGAGCGGGCCACTCGCCAATACGGTCAGGTCCTGGCCATATGAGCCGGAGATGATCTCGAACGGCGCATTGTCCAGGCTCTCGAATTGCGTCGCGCCAAAGCCTGAAGGGAAGACATAGCCACCCGGCGGCGTGATCACGAGGCGATAGTCGCCCGGCGCCATCAACGGGAAAAGAAACTCACCGGGATCAAGCTCATAGACCGTGCCGCCGGCATCGGTGACCGTCGTTCCGCTCATCAGGGTCGAGGGATAGGGCGAAATGCCATCCACGCCGAAGACTTCCGCCGGCGCACCTGTGTCGGCCTCCACGATGGTCACTTCGGCGCCGTCGACAAGCTCACCGGTCAGCGAGTCGAACAGCCGGCCGAACGGATCGACCAGGGCGGTGTCGATCGACACTTCGGTGGCGTCGAACACATCGACATATCGCGCCGTCAGCTCGGTGTCCTTGGGCGCGGTGAGTTTTGCGTCATTGGCCGCGCTCGGCTCCGACGTGCTGGGAACATAGCCGTAGAACTCGCCCGTGTTCGCGCCGCTCTCGTACAGCCGCAGGCAGATCTGGTCACCGCCCGTGGTCTCGATCGTGATGATAACGGTTTCGATCCGCTCGGGATCGCCATTCTGGCCGGCATCAGTCACCCGCAGGACCATCAGCTCGCCGGAAAAATACGTCTCCGCCGGGATCAGGGGCACATCGCCGGAAAAGTCGAGCGCGTTGCCGCCCGTGCTGACCGGCGCGCCGAGCGGCAGGAATTCGGCATTGTGCGTCTCGCCGGTCGGGCTGTAATCGCTGCCATTGATCTGTGTGGTGAAATGATCCGGCGCATGGGGCGCATAGCGGAAGAACTCGATGGTCGACGGCGTCGGGCGCGCGACAACCGTGAAGTCGGCCACGTTCGTGTCCACGCTAAGCGGACCGCTGGAATGCTCATAAGTCACTTGCGCGACATTCGACACCGTCTCGCCGAGCGGCGTCGTCGCCTGCGCCGTCAGCGATACCGCTGCCAGGGCGCTGAACAACGCGCAGATTGCCTTTGCAGACCTTCGCAAGAAAGCCATCACACCAACCACCACTTGATCTGGCCGCCACCTTTTTGGTGTGTCGGACCTTTTTATTTCGGCAATTCCTGCTTTTTATTGCCGCTCGTTATTATTTGTAATAAAAGGCAGTAAACATTCGCTGAAAATGAAATATGCAATTTCATCTATTCCCGAATGAGCAGAGCCCCCGCGAATGCTATCCGCAGGGGCTCCTGATAGGTCTCGAATAAAACCCGCCTTGAGCGGGGACGTGCCGTCCTAGCGCACGAGCGCCCAGATCCGCAGATAGGCGACTGTGTCCGTTGCACCGGCCGTGGCCGACAGGTCGGCCCCGCTGACCGTGACCGTGCAGGTCTCGCCATCGGCTCCGTCACAATCGGTAGTGCCGTCCGCTTTCTTGGAAGTCAGGGTCGGCGCCGTGTCGAAGCCGCTGGTTTCGGCCTTCACGAATGCCACGTCCGAGGGCAGGACATCGACGATATCGATGCCGGTGGCGTCGGAGCCGGCAACCTCGCCGGTATTGGTCGTCGTGATCGTGTAGAGCACGCAGGCAGTCGGCGAGGAATACTGATCGGTCGGCTCGGTCCCCGGCACCGCTTCTGCTGCGCAGGCCGTCGCGTCTGACGCGGTGGCCAGAACCCAGACATCCTTGGTTGCCGTAAGGTCCGGTGATGAGATGACATAGCCCGAAGCGGCAGAGTGCAGGCCATCGGCCGCCACTTCAGAGGACGATCCGGAATCATCGGCAAACACATTCTCGGCCACGCCGTCGATCGTGTTGGTGCCATCGCCGTCTTCGGCGGTCACAGCGCCCGGGTCCGCAGGCGCGCCTTCGGTGAACCAGACTGTCGGATCGCGGGTTTCCGCGACCAGGATCAGGTCGTCGACATCTGCCTCGACCAGCGAATCCGGTATGTCGCCCGACAGTTTGACAGTGAATGTGCCATCCTTGGGGATGCCACAGGTGACATCGGCCGAACCGGACGCGGCACCAACAGTCGTGACAGTGAGCGGCGCGTCGGTGACGGCGGCTTCGCACGTATCAGACGTGTCGCCATCACCGTTGAGATCAACCGCGACCCGGCTATAGGTCAGCTCCAGACCAGTGGCGTCGAAATCGTCGCCGGCCACATCGTCGATGCTGAGGGAATAGGCCTGGTTGTCGTTACCGGTATTGGTGACCGTGAATTCGAGGATCCGGTCGTCCGCATTCGGCGGGACCAGCAGGCCGGAATTGGTCGCCGTCACCGTCAGGTCGACCAGGCGGTCAACGGTAAAATCGGTCGGACCGGCCGGATCGACGATCGGCGACGGGTCGCCCGGGCCGGGCGTGTAGGTCGGATCGTTCGTGATCGTGCCCTGCGGCGTGCTGTCGACCTCGTAATCGAGGGTGAAGGTGTTTGGCACGTTCGTACCCGCATCGGTTCCGACCGCATGGGC
>CAYXQV010000134.1:0-4419 GCA_964467505.1 uncultured Hyphomonadaceae bacterium
GCGCGCAGGGCTGCATCAGGATATCGGATTTCGACCGGCAGATTTTCAGTTGACAATCATTCGCAAAGGAATTTTATTGCGAGTCATGATCATTTGCATCTGCCGCCGTATCAATGAAAAGGGCATCCGCGAGGCGGTGCGCTCCGGCGCGCGCTGCCCTGATACAGTGCAGGCCCATCATGGCCAGTCCTTCAATTGCGGCAAGTGTCGGTGTGCCATCGGCAATATCATTTCCGAGGAAATGGAACGCGATTGCGGCGAGAGGGTTGCGCTCATTGCGGCAGAATAGTGATTGGCCCTGTCCGGCGCGGGTCAATCGCGCTAAGTGCTGGTGAAGAGGCGATTCCACTTCACCAGCGAGGCAGCCATGAAAGCCGATCCCAAAATCATCGAATTTCTCAATGCGGCGCTAAAGAACGAGTTGACCGCGATAAACCAGTATTTCCTGCACTCACGGATGCTGGCTGACTGGGGCGTGTCGAAACTTGCTGACTATGAATACAAGGAGTCGATCGAGGAAATGCAGCATGCAGACTGGCTGGTCCAGCGCATCCTGTTCCTTGAAGGGCTGCCAAACCTGCAGGATCTCGGCAAGCTGCGTATCGGGGAGAGCGTGCAGGAAATCCTGGAGTGCGACCTTGCACTGGAACACGATGCCATCCCGCTCCTGCGCGATGCCATGGCGCATAGCGAGGCAGAGCGTGACTATGTCAGCCGTGACCTTTTCGGGAAGATCCTGAACAATGAGGAAGAACATCTCGACTATCTCGAGACCCAGCTCGACCTTGTCTCCCGCATCGGCATAGAGCGCTATACGCTCCTGCAGGCCGACGCGAATTCCGGCCCGCCCGCCGGGTCCAGCACTTAGAATCCCAATTCCGCCGCGACAAATCCGGGTTTCAAGGTCGCTGCCCAGCGCTGGCCAGGCGGAAAGGGACGACGCCTGCGCATGGCGAAATTCACCACATCACTTTACTTGACCCCACCTGTGGGTTTATTCCGTTTGTGTATCGTTTTTCCTCATGCTTTTCAAGTGATTGGGGAATTCTTCGACGGAGAGAATCAGGGGCATGACGGATCGCGTCAGCGGGGAATATGACCGGAAGCTAACCGTTCGCCGCCAGGTGCGCCGAACCGGCGAGCCGCGCCGTGCTTTCGTGCCTTATGGCTTGCTGCCGCTGCTCGGCCTTCTCGCGCTTCTCCTGTTTTCGCTGATCTGGTTTTCCCGTCACCAGGTCGAGAATATTGTCGAGGACAGCGCAAGCCAGGCCCTGGCGGCCGTCGGTGCCGACTGGGCCAAAGCCACCGCTTCGGGCCAGCGCGTCTATCTTGACGGGGCGGCCCCCTCCCGCGAGGCCGCAAGCCGCGCAGTCGAGGCGGTGCGCGAGGTCCGCGCCGGCACACCTTTTGGCGGGGCGCGGCCGGTCACGCGCATTGTCGACCGCCAGACGCTGGCGCCCGCTGGCACCGCGCGCGAACCACTGCCGGACAATGGCGACACTGAACCGGCCGTTTCGGTCCGGCGCACCGGTGCAAGCCCTGACTGGACCTATTCACTCTCCCAGGGGATTCTCACACTCGAAGGCGAGGTCGGTGGCGGCGATGCCCGGCGCAGGATCGCGACGGCTGCCCAGCGTGAGATCGACCCGCCCAGGCTCGCTGCCGTGCAGGACCGGCTGGTCATCTCCGATGTGGCCGATACGCCGGAACTGACAGACCTTTCGCTGCAGGCAGTGCGTGCTATCTCCGAATGCATCAGCGGGTCGACCTCGCTGCGGGGCGGCGTGTATTCGCTGGTGTGCGATGCGCCGGAAGGGCGCGGCGCCATGGTTGAGCAGATTGCCACCAATCCCCTGCCGACCGGGGAATTCGGCACCGTCGAAGTGACCGAAGTCTCAGCCGCGATGGCTTGCGAGAGTGATCTCGCCGCACTGCTGGCAGGCACCAAGATCGAATTTGCAACCGGCAGCGCGCGCATTCAGACCGGTAGTGCTGGCCTTCTGGACAGTCTCTCCGCGCGCATTCTCGATTGTCCGGGCAAGCTGCGCATCGAGGGCCATACCGACAATACCGGCCGCGTGTCGACAAATGCGCGCCTGAGCTATGAGCGCGCCCAGGCCGTGCGGGCCGAACTGATTGCGCGCGGCGTGCCAGCCGACCGCCTGACCGCCCGTGGCTATGGGGCGCGCGATCCGGTCGCTGACAACGCCACCGCAAGCGGGCGCGCGCGCAACCGCCGCATCGAAATTCGCGTCGAGAGTGATCCCGACCCAACTCCCTGAAGCGCCGGGCGCTGCGCACTGCGAAAGAGAACATCATGTCCTTCCTGCTTTTCCAGATCTTCTTCCTGCTCCTGCTCGCCGCCTTGTTCGGGGCGCTGCTGGCATGGTGGTTCCTGACCCGTGACCGTGAGGAGGCCACGCAGACCGAGGACACATTGCTGCGCCGTCTCGACAGCGAGCGTGAAGAAGAGGCGCGCGCGCGCGAGCGGCTCGGCAGCGAGGTTGCCGGCCTCAAGCGTTCCCTCTCCGGCCTCGGCCAGCCCGATCTTGCGCCGATTGACCGTCGCCTGCGCGGGCTTGAGGATCGAATTGGCCGGGTTGACCAGATGGTGAGCAATTTTCGCGTACCCGAGCCTGACCTGCGGCCCCTCTATGAGCGCATGAGCGGTGTTGAACGCGCGGTCACGGGCATTGCGGTTCCCGAACCCGACATGCGTCCCATCTTTGAACGCCTGCAAGGTATCGAAGCCTATCTGATGAGCAACAATCCGGATATGGAAGCGGTGCAGACGCGGCTCGGACAGGTCGAATCTTCACTGTCTTCGGTCTACTCGGCAGTGTCATCCATCCGCCCGCCGGATCTTTCGGCGATCGAGCAACGCCTTGGTGTCATCGAGGAGCTGTTTACCAGCATCGACATTCCGGAGGTCGAGCTTGGCCCGGTTCACAGCCAGCTGGCCCTGCTGGAGCAGGCTATCGCCAATCTCGAGCCGCAGGCCACGGATCTTTCGCCGCTTCACAACCATATCCGCCAGGTCGAGGACGCGGTGGCCCAGATCCGCACAGGCATGTCCGGCGCAAGCGCGGCGGCGCTGACCCCGATGATCAGCGAGATTTCCGCCCTGTCGGCGGCGATCGGACAAATCCGCAGCCCGAACCTTGAGCCGCTTTACGAGCGGTTCAGTCATCTCGATGCGCGTCTCGCCAGCTTGCAGTTTCCCGTTACTGACCTTGCGCCCGTGCGCGACCAGATCGAGCGGGTCGAGCAACGCCTGGCAAATCTGCGGCTTCCGGCGACTGACTTTGCCCCCATCCAGGAGCGGCTTGACCGCCTGGAGCGTTTTCTCGGCACGCCGGACCGCGAACCCGATTCACTGCATTCGCGCTTTTCCTGGCTTGAGGCGCGTCTGTCCAATCTTCGCAATGCCGATCTCCAGCCAGTCCAGACGCGGCTGGAGGAAATCGCCGGCCGCCTGGAATCCGGCGAGCGCGACACTGCGCCGATCACGTCGCGCCTTGACCGGATGGAGTCGCGTCTTTCGGCACCCGAAGCGCGCTTTGATGCTCTCTCCAATCGCCTGGCAGAGCTGGAAAGTGCCATTGCCTCGGTTTTCTCGGCGGTCTCTGACCAGGTCCGCCCGGATTTCAGGCCAATGGAAGCGCGCCTTGCCAGGATAGAGGAAGCGGTGGCCAATCCGCGTATGCCCGAGCTTGACCTCGGCACGGTGCATTCGGAACTGGACCGCGTAGAGCGGGCCCTCCTGGAAATGCGCACCGATGTCCAGCAAATGCCGGCGCTCGACCCGCTCATTCGTCGCCTCGACGCCCTGCAGGATGCCATCGGTCGCATTCGCGAGCCCGATTTCGGACCTGTGATCCAGTCGGTTCGAGCGATTGACAGCCGGATCGATCTTGACGCCGTAGAGGATCGCCTGTCGGCGATCGAATATGGCCTGGCGGCAGTTCACCACACGCTGCGTTCACGCCCGTCTCCTGCAGCCCCGGCTGTGACGACGATGCGAGACTATGGCCCCCGGCGCGATGAACGGATTGATCGCGATGCAGAGCCGGCACCGACCCGGCGCAGTGAAACCCGCACATATACGCGGCGCGACAGTGTGGCGCGCGATGTCGATCCCATTGGCGACATGCGCCGGCGGGGCGACCAGTCCAACCTGCTGGAAGAGCCGGCCTTCGGGCGCGCAGACGACCTGGAACAGATCAATGGAATCGGGCCGATGCTGAGCGAGCTCCTGCAGGAAATCGGCGTGTTCTATTTCTGGCAGATCGCCGAATGGGATGCGCGCGATATCGCCTGGGTGGATGACAAGCTGATGCATTTTCGTGGGCGGATCGAGCGCGATGACTGGGTGCGCCAGGCGCGTGAACTGATGCAGATGTCCGGCGCCGCGCAGCG
>CAYXQV010000134.1:4519-6945 GCA_964467505.1 uncultured Hyphomonadaceae bacterium
GCAGGCGCATCACTGCGTGGACATGCGCTCGCGTGCCTTGGCGCGGGCGCGATGGACCAGCATGTCGAGCAGGGCCGGCCCGTCCAGTCCCCTGGTGTCGACAGCGCTTGCCAGATTGTGATCGCGAAGCACGCCGCGCAGTTGCGCCGCACTGAAACTCTCGTACAGGCTTCGCATCGCAGCCTCGGTTTCGCTGGCGGCCACCGAAATCGGATTGAGCACCTCGCGCCTGGCAGTGTCGGGAAAGACAACGTCGCCGCCCAGCGCCTTTACGAGACGCGCGGCAAAGGCCGGGTTGTCGCGTGCTTCCTCGCGGATGATCTCGAAGGCGCGGTCGAGAAATTCCGCTGCGCTCAGTCCCTGACCGTGTTCCATGTCTGACCTGTCCTGCGTCCCATGAATTCGACATATCTTTGGGCAAGGCGGCGCACATCGCCTGTGACCGAAGCGTATTTCCCACGAAACGAGTTGTAGCTGTCAGCCGCGGGGCGATCCATCGCGCGCACGACATTTATCGAATCGGGAATGACCGCGCCGAAGAACCGGTCCTTGAGATACACGTCTTCGAGTTCGCTCCTGATCTGGCGGGCGAGCGCGGTGTTGCGGAACCGGGTCACGACGACGAAATTGCGCTCTGGAAGTTCCGGGGTGACATGTTCGCAGACCCAAGCGGAAAACTGCTTGGTGCCCCATGTCGAGATCGGATCGGCAAGCGTCGGCAGTATGAAGCTGTCGGCGGTCGCCAGGGCGGCGCGCGCCAGCGGAGACAGGTGTGGCGGGCAGTCGATCAGGATCACGTCATACAGCGAGAGGAGCGGCTTGACGGCCGCCCTGAAATGTTCGGTCAGTGCAGCAGAGAGCGAAGAGGGCGTGCCCGTTCCTGAATACCAGTCTTCCTCCAGCGACATTTCAGCAAGGCGAAGCCGGGGATGGGACGGCAGCACCGAAATCCAGCCGAGCCTTTCATCGCGCTCCTCGGCGCGGCGCAACTCATCGAGGGAAACGGCATTGGGAACGATGAAAGGCGCGGCGGCGGGTGGTTCCCCGTCAATGAACTGTTTGAGGAGAAAGTCGGCGCCTTTCTCCTGTTCATGTGCGGCCTGGACTCCCGTCTCCGTCAGCAGGATCTGGCTGGCATTCGCCTGCGCGTCGAGATCGATCACGAGCACATCCAGCCCGTGGAAATAGGCGAGCCCGTCGGCCAGCATGACGGTCGTGGTCGATTTTCCAACGCCGCCCTTGAGATTGGCGATCGCTGCAATTTCGGCCGAAGCAGCGGGCGTCTGCGCCGGGGTCGCCTTGATGGTTTCGACCTGCATATCGTCTCCTTTTGCGACCATGTCGGGAAAGGTGCAACCTGCAGGCCAGTCGTGTTGCCGGTTCAGCCAAACCCCATGGCGGAAAACTTGCATGCTGGCTGGTGTGCGGGCAAGCGGCAATGGCCCCTGGGCGTTCACAATCATGAGGAAAGAGAGTGGCGAGCCTCGCAATCTGCGTTCCGACCTACAGGCGCAATGGTGAACTGGCGGAACTTCTGTCCGCGCTGCAGGCCCAAGCAACGCCTGAGGGCGCCGCCGTCTCGATTCTGGTTATCGACAACAATCCCGGTGGCGAGGCCGAACCGGTTGTGCGCGCCGCACAGGCGGAAGCGTTTCGCTACGCGCTCGATTACCTCCACGAAGCTGCGCCGGGCGTGACCTTTGTGCGCAACCGCGCCCTCAAAGCCACCGCGACAGTGGATTACCTCGCCTTTATCGATGATGACGAACTGCCCGCGCCGGGCTGGATTGCGGCGCTCTGGCGACGCAACAGGGAGAGCGGCGCAGCCGTGGTGTTCGGCAATGTCATCGCGCGTTATGAAGGCGAACCACCCGACTGGATCGTGGAGGGCGATTTTCACTCCAAGCGAGTGAGCGTTGATGGCCCGCGCGACAAGCCGGGTGCGACCGACAATTGCCTCATCGATCTCGATGTCGTGCGCAAACACGGTTTGCGGTTTGACCCCGCTTTGTCGCTCGTCGGGGGTGAGGACACATTGTTCTTCGACGCGCTTTTGCTGGCGGGTGAGAGCTTTGCCGATGCTGCCGGTGCGGTCACATATGAACGGGTGCCCGAGGCGCGCGCGAGCCTTGACTGGCTGATGACAAGGTGGCGCCGCACTGGCCTGACCGATGCGATGATGATTGCGCGCCGCCGCGGTGGTGGGCGCCTGACCCAGGTGCGCGCGGGTCTTGACGGCCTGGTCCGGCTGGCTGTGGGCGGGGGCCTTGCGGGTATGACCTGGCTCGTGGGCGGGCGAACCATGTCTGCGGGCGTGGCGCGCTGGCTGTTCACGTTTCAGCGCGGACGCGGCATGCTGGATTTTGCCGGCGGCCGGCAGGTCCAGGAATATGCCCGCCCGGCGCCCGGCGACAAGCCGGTCTAAC
>CAYXQV010000135.1:0-6882 GCA_964467505.1 uncultured Hyphomonadaceae bacterium
AGGGTGGATAGAGGGCGCAGCCCGAAATCCACCGTCCCGGCCCATGTTGCGAACTCCGGTGGTGGATTTCGCTGGCGCTCTGTCCACTCGACGGCACTGGCGGAAAAGCCAGCTGCACAAAGGGTGTGAGGCATGATGAACCCAGACCACTTCAATATCACCAGATGACCGCGATTGAAGAGGAAGGGCTTTACTGCGCAGGCTGCGGCCCGGGTCGCACAAGTATGCCGAGACTCTGGCCGAGCCGCGTAAAAGGTTTCATGGTCGACAAGCGGAACACGGCCGGGGTGAAATACAGCGCCAGCAGCGCCGAGCCGGCCACACCGCCGGAAATCGCGGCTGCCAGCGGCATCCAGAACGCATCTGCCGTGATCAGGATCGGCACGAAGCCGCCCATCGTGGTCAGTGTCGTGGCCACGATATGGCGCGTGGCATCGACCACGGTTTCGCGCTGGGCAATGACATTGTCAGCCATCGCCTGCGGATTGGCCCGCAGCATGGAAAGCACCACGATTGAACCATTGATGGCGATGCCGAGCAGGCCAAGCGCGCCGAGAATTGCATTGAACCCCATGGGGAGATTGAACAGCCAGACCCCGAAAAAGGCCAGCCCCACCGAGAGGAAACCTGCAGACAGGATCAGCAAAGACATGCGGAACGAGTTGAAGACCAGCGCCACCGCGCCAGCGATGACAAGGATGAGCGGCACGCCGGTCGCCGCAAGATCGCCAAGCGCATCTGAGCTGTTTTCTGCCTCCCCCCCGATCAGCAGCTCATATCCACGCGGAAGCTCGAAATCGGCCGCATCAAGGCGTGCCCGGAAGTCGGCGAACACAGGCGCCGGCAGCGTATAAGGCTCCAGATAGGCGCGTATGTCATTGACCCGCTGGCCATCGCGCCGGGTGATCGTGGCGACCTGCGGGTCGAGCGTGAGCTCGCCAAGGGCCGAGAGCGGCGCACCGCCGCCGAAGGTTTTCGCGCGAAGATCGTCGAGCTCACCGCGCCTTGCATCCGGCCCGATGACGCGGACGGGAAGCTCCTCGACGCCTTCAAGGACGCTGCCGGCAAACACGCCTTCCAGCTCGGCATTGAGTTCCCCGGCAAGGCTGGTCAGGCGGTGCCCGGCAAGCGCGGAAGCCGCCTCATCGGCCTGCAGGACCAGCGTCGGCGTGCCCAACTCAAGGCTGGCGCTTGTATAGGTCACCCCGGGCGTGGCGGCGAGAATGCGCCGGGCCTCATCACCCAGGCGCGACAGGGTCTGAAGATCATCGCCCGCGATCAGGAACTGGATCGGGGCATCGGACGGCGGGCCCTGTTCGAATGGCAGGGCCAGCACCTGCGCGCTGGAAAACTCGCGCCGCAGCTTCGCCTGCACATCGGCAATGATCTCACGCGTCGCCTGCGCACTGCTGGTTTCAGCCCAGCCAGACGCAATCGCCTCCAGCCCGCGCGTGCTGTTGACCATGTTGTAATAGACACGGGGGCTTGGCTCGCCGAGCGTGAAATGGGTTGACGTGATCTCATCATAGGAGGCGAGGATTCCGGCTGCCTTGTCGACCGCCAGCCGGGTGGCAAGGATCGACGCATCCGCCGGAAGTGCGATTTCGACCTGGAACTGGTCTCGTTCGGTCTGCGGGAAGAATTGCGAGGGTAACTGACCGGCCAGGTAAAAGCCCGCCAGCGCGGGGATGATCCCGATCAGCAGGCCGAGCGGGGGAAAGTGCAGGACCGCGCCGACGGTGTAGCGATAGCCGTCGGTGACCGTGTCAATGGCGATCCCGTCGCGCCACCAGCGCCGCTTGACCACGCGGCCGCCCTCATGCGCGCGCTTCCGGTCGAACCAGCCGGCCATGGCAGGCACCACGCTCATCGAGATCAGGAAGGACGAGCAGACCGCAAAGATCACCGATATGCCGACCATGCCGACAAACTCGCCGGCCGATCCGGGCAGAAGGGCGATCGGGGCAAAGGCCAGCGCGGTTGTCAGCGTGGAGGCAAAGAGCGGCCCGAAAAGGTGTTTCAGCGACCTGTCAATGGCCTCCAGCCGGGCAGCGCCGCGCGCGCGCAACTGGTCGAAATCATCGACGACCACGATGGCATTGTCGATCAGCAGGCCGAGCGAGATGACCAGTCCCGTCACCGACATCTGGTGCAGGGGCATGCCAAAAAGGTTGAACAGGATCAGGACCAGGCAGACCGTCAGCGGAAGCGCCGTGCCGACCACGAATGCCGCACGCCATCCCATGGTCAGGAACAGTACCATGAACACGATGAGGGCCGAGACACCGAGATTGCGCGTCAGCCCGCCGAGCCTCTCGACCGTATAAAGGCTCTGGTCGAAGACAATCTCGACGGCAATCGGGTCAGACATGTCAGCGGAGAAATCGGCCACCACGGCGCGTGCCCGCTCTGCCCATTTGTCAACGCGCTGGTTGGGCTGGAGGAAGGCGCCGACGGTGACCGACCGGCGACCCTCATGGAAATCGAGGACGCGTACCGGATCGGACAGTCCCTTTGTGACACTTGCCACATCGCCCACGCGCACGGAGCTGCCGTCCTCCTGCTGGACCAGTGGCACCGCCCTGATGCGGGAGATCGAGTCGAATTCGCCGCCCACTTCAAAGCCGACATTGGTCTGACCGGAGCGCAATTGTCCGGCCGGCGCCTTGGAATCGGCATTTGCAATGAGCTGGGCAGCCTGGCGCAAGGTCAGCCCTGCGGCCGAAAGCGCCTCAGGATCGACCACGACGCGAACTTCCTCGTCGGGAAGGCCATAGGTTTCGGTCTCCTCGGTGCCGCCAAGATTCTGGAAACGATCCTCCAATTGCGCGGCCAGACGGGCCATCAGCGCCAGTTCCGGCTCACCTTCACCTGTCCAGATGATCGAAACGGC
The DNA here is from genome assembly GCA_964467505.1 of uncultured Hyphomonadaceae bacterium. GTDB lineage: Bacteria > Pseudomonadota > Alphaproteobacteria > Caulobacterales > Hyphomonadaceae > UBA5336. The sequence continues at coordinate 2,894 of CAYXQV010000135.1, forward strand.
CATTGTCGTTGCCCCGACAAACACACGTTCGACCTCGGTGGGGCCGGTGCCGGCCGGGAACTGCGTTTCAGCCTCGTCGATCTGCGCGCGGATCAGTGTCCAGGCATCATCAACCTCCGCCTCGCTGAGGTCCTCGCGCAGCTCGATCTGGACCTGCGAAACGCCCGACCTCGACACCGAGTCCAGCCTGTTGACCTCGGGAAGCTCACTGATCGCATCCTCCAGCGGTTCGGTGATCAGCGCTTCAATCCGTTCGGCATCGGCGCCCGGCAGCGTGACGACGGTAAACCCGAAACGTTCCACGAGAGTGGGGTCTTCCTGCCGGCCAAGCGACAGCACGGCGCCAAACCCGGCGGCGAAGGCAACCAGCAGGACCAGCACGGTCAGCCTTGGCAGGCGATAGAAAAGTGTCCTCATGTCCCCGTCCTCCCCACGCTCAGCGTTCCTGGCCCAACGGGTCGGAATTGCCCGATGCCAGTGTCGCGGTATGGGGAATGACGGGCTGGCCGGGAACCAGACGCTGCAGGCCATCGACAATCACCCGGTCGCCAGGCTTCAGCGAGCCGCGGACAAAAGCGCGGTCGCCCGAAGTGTGCACGATCTCGACCTGCCGGCTTTGTGCGCGCCACTGATCATCGCCGGCTTGGGCAACCAGGAGCGACCACAGACCGCGCCCGGACTCCGTCAGCGCCGCCACCGGGACCCAGCTCCCGCGTTCCTCCAGGCGGCGCTCGACTGCCAGGCGGACCACGCTGCCCGCCGGAAGCGTGCCATCATTTTCAATCTCGAACACTGCGGCCACCGTGCGCTGGCGCGGGTCGATCACGCCTGTCACCGATCGCAATTCAGCCAGGTGGCGCGCACCATCAGAGTCCAGTTCATATGTCCTGCCAGGCTCAAGGCCTTGCGCCACAGCTGCAGGCAGGCCGATCCGCGCTTCCATCCGGGCCAGTTCGACCAGTTCGAAAACCGGCTGTCCGGGCGAGGCGATCGTGCCTTCATCGACAAAACGCTGGGTGATCACACCGCCATAGGGCGCGACAATGCGGGAAAGGTCGATCTGCACGCGCAGCGTGTCGGCCTGTGCACGCGCGGCCAGCAGCCTGGCATCAGCGCTGGACGCCTGGGCGGCCACCTCATCGACGACCTGCTGGGAGACATGCCCCTTGTCGCGCAGGTCGCGTTGGCGCTGCAGCGATTTCAGGGCGAGTTCCCGCGACGCCAGGGCTTCATCTATTGTCGCTTCTGCTGCAGCCAGCTGGGCGCGCAGGTTGCGGGTGTCGAGCCGGCCAAGACGCGCGCCCTGCGAGACGCGAGCCCCGGTATCTGCCATGAGCGCTTCGATCCGCCCACCGCTTGTGAAGCCCAGCTGGCTGGTGCGCCGTGGTGTGGCCAGCCCGGTGTAGCGTTCGGAAATTTCGAAACTGTCCTGCGCCTCGACCTCGACCACGGCCACGCTGACCGGTACCGGCGCCTCCTGCGCGACTTTCGGACCTTCCTGCGAGCGCAGTGTCAGGGCTGCAAAAATCAGCACCGCTGTGGCAAGCGCGAGCAACAGGATAAATAGCAGCCCCTTGAGCGGGCCGGGCCGGGTCTCGCGCGGGGTGTATTCCTCATCCATCTTTCTGGTCTCCATCGGCCGGTTTGGCAGCCGGCTGCGCGGCCTGGAAGCTGCGAATGACATGGTCGGCGTGCAATTGAAGGAATTCGTCGCGATCGGGTTCGCTGGGCGCCTCGATCATCGACGGAAAGCTCGGCAGGTGTGCCATGATCATGGCCAGCCCATGGCACGAGGCCCAGCCGCTCTTGGCCGCGGTGACCGGATCGACGTCGGTCCTGAACGCACCGATCCGTTGTCCTTCCCTCACGAGATCCACGAGATAAAGAAAGGCCTGGCCCTTGTTTGTCGCGGAAAACTCCGCCCAGGTCCGCGCAGTATGTCCCGGCGCATCAAGCGTGCCGGAGAAAGCGGCGACATAATGGTGGGGCTTTTCGAGCGCGGTGCGCACATAGGCCACCAGGCAATTGCGCGCACGGTCAAGAAATGGCCTGTCTGTCGCCATCACTTCATCAACCTGATCAAGGATCCGTGCGAAAAATGCCTCTTTCAGTTCCTCGAGAAGTTCGTCCTTCGAGCCGAAATACTTGTAGATCGCGGCTGGTGAGTAATCGATCTCTTCGGCGAGACGGCGTATCGACAATCCATCCTCGCCATCCTCGTCAAGCACCCGCTCGGCAGCCTCAAGGATTGCGCTGCGCACGCGCTGGCGACGGCGCGCGGCAGGCGAGATCTCCTCATCGATTGGGCTGCGGTCCAACGGACTTGTCTCCGGACATAACTTTCAAGTGATGGGAAATAGCACTCCCAACCCACAAATCAAATAGCGTTCAATAAGTGAACGTCGTTTATTTTTGAATTCGGTACCGGCATGCCTATTTCGCTGCCATGACAAGCAAATTCCCCCCAGCCCCGCTCACTGGCACACCGATGTCGCCTTCCCGGCCAAGCGCGCAGGCGCGCCGGATGCTGGCCCTGCGACGGTCGGGCGGCAAACAGGCCATCGGCGCGCCCGGACCGGGCCGCGAAGACGTCGACGAACTCTTGCGCGTGGCAGCGCGCGTGCCCGACCATCGCCGCGTCGAGCCCTGGCGTTTCATCGTTTTCGAGGGCGAGGCGCGCCACGCACTGGGCGTACGGCTGGGCGAGATTTTCGAAGCGGCCAATCCCGGCGCCAGCGAGAAGGACATCACCGCCGCACGCGCCCTGCCGCTGCGCGCGCCCGTGATGGTGGCAGTGGTCTCCTCGCCCGACCGCGACCACAAGACGCCATTATGGGAACAGCAATTGTCGGCCGGCGCTGTCTGCCAGACACTGCTGCTTGCAGCCAATGCAGCCGGCTGGGCAGGGGTCTGGCTGACCGAATGGGTCGCCTATGATGAACGGGTGAAGGTTGCACTTGGCCTTGACGGCGACGAGGAGATCGCAGGCTTCATCTATCTCGGCACGCCAACCGCCGCCCCGCCTGAACGCCCGCGCCCCGACATACCCCGCAAGATCACACGCTGGGGCATGCCGCCAGACTGAAGGCGCGCCGCAGGCGGGCTTTACCCCCGCCCGCGATAAGGCGCCACGCCGGTATCGGGCACCCAGAGCCCTTCGGGCGCCGGACCGGTCTGCCAGAACACATCGATCGGGATGCCGCCGCGCGGATACCAGTAGCCGGCGATGCGAAGCCAGGTCGGCGCTATCAGGCCGGCGATCCGCTTGGCCACGTCCAGTGTGCAGTCTTCGTGGAACGCGCCGTGATTGCGGTAGGAGGACAGGAGAAGTTTCAGGCTCTTGCTTTCGACCAGCCAGTCACCCGGCGCATAGTCTATGACGAGATGCGCGAAATCGGGCTGGCCGGTCACCGGGCAGATGGAGGTGAATTCCGGCGCGGTAAAACGTGTCAGGTAAAGATCGCCGACATGCGGATTGGGAACCCGCTCAAGCCGGGCCTCATCCGGGCTGGCCGGCACTCCGGACGCGCGGCCAAGCTGGTCCAGTCCCTGATAGGTATCACCCTTGTTCATTGCCCGAATGTGAGCGGCGTCGGCACGAAGTCAAACACCATCCCCAGATACAGGGCGTACGCGGCCAGGAGCACAAGGCCTTCCCAGCGCGCAAGCCGCTTTCCCGTAAACGCAAACAGCACGAGCAGGAACACCGACAGGACCAGCGCCCCGATATGTTCCCAGCCGATGATCGGGAGGCTGACAGTGCCCTGGGGAGTGACATCGGTTCCAAGGATCGAGCTTGCCGCAGGTTGCGAGGCGAGCACGCTGAACGGCTTGATGATCGCGGCAAGGCCAAGAATGCCGAGGATGTTGAAGATGTTCGAACCGATGACATTGCCCAGCGCCACATCGGGCTTGCCGCGCAGCGCCGAAATCACCGAGGTGGCAAGCTCTGGCAGGCTTGTGCCGACGGCGACAATGGAAAGACCGAT